>DUKC01000150.1:5188-6188 GCA_013329495.1 Thermoplasmata archaeon | reverse complement strand
CATTGATTAATGGGACTATCTACTTAGCTTCCCACGGCCCCTGCTGAATTTTCCAGATCTAATTTAAGTATACCAACAGCAGAATAGCAGCTTCTGCCAATTTCAAACCTACAGTAGGGACATATGCATTCTTGGGGAAGGTTTTTCTTTGCTGTTCAATCCATTGAGCATATCGTTGTGGACGATCTTCACTTATCCAAAGTCCCGAGTGGTTTTGTTTCTACTCCGCGGTTGAAAGGGGACTTCTCGACAAAACAGTTAAATAACCAATCCCGCATTTTAGATTGAATTAGAAGAAGAGGTTCACCTCGAAAAATTCCTTAAAAAAGATATGAGCAAATTTGTTGTTGTGTGTGGACTAGATGGAAGCGGCAAGTCGACTCAAGCCACATTGCTAGCAAAATGGCTTAGAAGTAAGAACAAGAGGGCCCTATTGACCAGAGAGCCCACTGAGAGTCAAATCGGGAACTTGATTAGGCGAATTTTGAGGTGTGATTTTAAAGTGTCGCCTTGCTCTCTTCAATTGCTGTTTGCGGCAGACAGAGCAGACCATTTAGAGAGGGAGATAGAACCGGCTCTCAACAAGGAAAAAATAGTCGTCTCAGATAGGTACATACTCTCTTCACTGGCGTACGGCTCTCTGGAAGTTGAACTAGACTTTTTAAAAAAGATTAATTCTGGGTTTAGAGAACCAGATCTGACCCTCATTATCGATACGCCCCCACATGTGTGCATAGAAAGAATGAGGAGATGCAAGACTCACATGGAGCTTTTTGAAAACGAGGAAAAAATGAAAGAAATCAGAAAGAATTATCTCGCTCTAAAAGGTTACTTTCCTAATGCTTTCATCGTGGAAGGAGATAAAAAAAAGGAAGAAGTGTTTGATAGAATCAAAGAGATATTGGAAGAAGAAAATCTGTAGAAGAAAGCAACCTAAAGTTTTGTGATAGTTTCTGGGGGATTTTAAACGGATAAACTTCTTTGTTGGCGTGCAAGAGCC
>DUKC01000150.1:0-5079 GCA_013329495.1 Thermoplasmata archaeon | reverse complement strand
AGCTGCCAAACAAAGCGCACGTTCAAAGATATAGGCGCCAGTCTAAAGAGCAAGATAGGTGGAGAAGCGAAAACTTCCACTGAGATGATTGACGAGGCGAGAAAGATTGCATTCCAGCGGATGATAGAGGAAGCGGAAAAAGTGCACGCTGATGCAATAATCGGAATGCGGTACGTGACATCAGACACCATGCAAGGTGCGGCGGAAATCATCGCATATGGTACAGCGGTAAAGACAACTCTTTAGGAGTTGCAAAAGGCCGTCTTGGAAAGGGAGTGAATGGAAAAGATCGTAACAATGGCTCAGGGTGCGGGCGGCAAACTCATGAGCGAATTCATAAAAGAGCACATTCTCAGCAATCTAACCCCCGCAAACAAGACTGGTGATATAGACCTTCCGCTTGAGGCACTGGACGACTCGGCGGTGATTGACCAAATTGCCCTTACAACGGACAGTTATACTGTTAGTCCTCTCTTTTTTCCGGGAGGAGACATAGGCAGATTAGCAGCAGCGGGAACCATAAATGACCTAGCAGTGATTGGTGCAAGACCAGTCGCAATGACTTGCAGCTTTATAATCGAAGAAGGATTCAGGATGAACCTGTTTGACAGAATTTGCAGGAACCTGTCAGAGACAGCAAAAGAAGTGAGCTTGCCCATAATAACAGGCGATACAAAAGTTGTAGAAAGGGGAGCGATAAACGAACTGATGATAAACACCACGGCAATTGGTTACAGGTCGGAGATACTGGATAGGAATTTAAGTGAGGCTAGACGAGCTTTGGATAAAAATTGGTTAGTGGACTCCAACTTAGAAAGCGGAGATCAGATCATTCTATCAGGTAATTTAGCTGATCACGGAGCGGCTCTTTTGTCGAAGAGATATGGGGTACAATCTCTGATAAAATCCGATGTCGCTCCAATATATGGAATTGTCCAAGAGGCGCTAAAAGTGGGAGGGGTGGTTGCAGCCAAGGATCCAACTCGCGGAGGATTGTCTAACCTGCTCAACGAATGGAGTGAAAAGTCGAAAATTGGTATTTTCGTGCAGGAACAGGCAATACCAATATCAGAGGGCTCCAGGGCAATTTGCGAGATGCTTGGTATCGATCCCCTAACCATTGGCAATGAAGGAAAGGCAGTGTTGGGAGTTGTCAAAGAAAAGGCGGGGGACGTTCTAAAAGCGATTCGTCGCCATCCTTTGGGTAAAAATGCATCCATAATTGGGGAGATAAGCGGCGAAATAAAAGGAGTTGTTATGGAGACTTCTGTGGGGACAAAAAGGATAGTGGAATCTCCACTGGGAGACCCCATCCCGAGGATATGCTAGGGTATGTTCAGATTTTTTGGTGCTTTTTCCCTTCGCACAAACAAAAACTAGTCAGAACTCAAGATCCTCATCATTGATCCTTTTGCAAGGCTCTCAGCAAGGATTCGCTCATCACTAGGATTTAGTAGATATAGCCCCTTAATAACCTTTTTTGTTTTGGTTGGTTTTATTTTAAGGCGGTTGCAACAGCATTGACTCATGACGATAGAACCACATCAAAACAATCTTTGAAACCTTGTTCGTCGTTATGGTCAAAAGAAACCCGCTGAGAGTTGATTTAAAGTAGTTTGCAATGTGCCACAATTAACTATCTTTTACCGATTTTCTCGGGATTTTTCACTAAGCCTTCAAGAAGACCCAGGGTAGAGAGAAGGTGAACCAATGGAAAAAGAAACAGTCCGTATAAGAACAATAGTTTGTCCCTGTTGTTTGAAGCAATCCTGGCCGACTCTGTCGATACCAAAACAGCATAGCATAACAAAGCTAAAAACAGAATTAGTGCTGAGAAAGGTTGGTGAGTCAGTGAAAAAGAGAGAACAAGGAGCGACACTGCAAACACAAGCACGAAAAGCGGGAGCAGATAAACTTTATTTACCAGACCGAATTTTTTAATGACCAGGCCTTTTCCTTTTCCCCAACCACAGATCTGTCGGGAGAAGCCAAGAATGCTATTCCTCTGGTGATGCGCGACTCTTATTTTGGGAGAGCAAAAGAGTTTATAACCCTTCAAGCGCAATCGGGTAGAAAGCTCAAGATCTTCTCCTGAATCAAAAGATTCGTCAAATTTCCCTTCTCTCGAAAAAACTGATTTTTTGATTGCCAGGTTGCAAGTGGGAATGTGGCCGACAAACCCTTTCGTTTCTCGCTTGTGTTGAACAGAAGGATTCAGCCTGCCGCCGTGGACTAAAGAAGAACTCAGCACGTGATAGAAGACAGAAGATTTTCGAGAGCTGTTTTTTGGTAGCATGCTTGTTCCCCCAACTCCGACAAGTAGATCATCGTCTTCAAGAGAATTGAACGTTTCCACAATTTTGTTCAGCCAATCCTCGCTGGCCGAAGCGTCTGAATCGATGAAGGTGCATATTTCACCCTTTGCCATCTCTATTCCACAATTTCGTCCTGCCGACGCGTTACCAGGTTTTCTAACCAGATTGAGATTTTTGATCTTATACTTCCGCTTAAGATTCTGCAACAACTCCCACGTGCCATCACTCGAAAGAGCGTCGACGACTATTATCTCATAATTTCTGTAATTCTGGTTGACCAGAGAACGAACACAACCAATAATCAAATCTGCCTGATTGTAGACCGTGACTATTACGGAAATAAAGGGCTCAAAGGGCTCTTCGATCCTTTTATCCATCTGTTTCCTTGTTTCTATGAACCAAAGTCTCTTTGGCTGCCATCCTGTCAGCTATCTTTTGAATTATCTTCCTTGTCCCATTGAGATCGTAATCCTCGTATCTAGGTAGCCTCACTATTTTGACTTTTATTCCTCTTTCTGCCAACTTTTCCCCTAGATCATGACTTCTGAATTGGTCGTAACCTAGAGTTATTATATCAGGCCTGAGGTCTTCAACAACCTTGAACTTGTCCTCCGGGTCTCCTATAACAGCCTTATCCACAGGCTTCAAAGCCTCGACCAGCTTTCTCCTGAGATCATGAGGTATTATTGGGATGTGCTTTTGCTCTTTTACAGTTTTGTCATTTGCAACAACCACAACGAGCTCATCTCCCAGAGACTTGCTCTGCTGCAGATAGAAAAGATGCCCAGCATGGAGGAGATCAAAGACTCCCGTGGCCATCACTCTAACTTTCTTCTTCATTTTTTTCCTTTTTGGGGGTAGCCAAATGAGTTACATAGCCTGCAATCCTATTCCTCACCTTCTTGCTGTTGACCTCTATGAATTCCTCAATTTTCTTTTTGTTTTGCTCGAAATCTGGTGTAAACTCATCTTTGTGCTTTTCGAGCAAGCTGATGGCCACTCTTTTTATGTAAACCTGTCTTATTCTTCCCAAGTTATCACCTTTAAAAGCCTCCCTTCTTAAGAGCCTTGCAAACTAAGAAACACGAATTGATATTTAAGATTAATCGGTATGGAAAATCTTTTTATTTGGATTGCATTTTTAGAGGTTAGATGACACTAAAAGTATACAACACACTGACGAGAATAAAAGAGGAGTTTAAGCCGATCGCAGAACCTGTAGGAATGTATGTTTGCGGGATGACCGTCTATGCCGAGCCGCACATTGGCCACGCCAGAACAGGCATTGCATTTGAGATCATCAAGAGGTATCTGGAATACAAAGGGCACGAAGTAAGGTATGTTCAAAACATCACTGATGTCGATGACAAGATCATTAACAGGGCAAATGAGCTGGGTGTGGCTCCCATAGAATTCTCAAAAAAGTGCACTCGGGAGTGCTTTAGAGATTTTGACCAATTGGGCATAGATCTGGCGGATTTTTATCCAAAAGCAACCGACCACATCCAGGACATAATCAAGCTCGTTGAAAGAATTATAGAGAGAGGTTATGGATACGTTGCAGGGGGAGATGTTTACTTTTCTGTCAACAAATTTAAGGATTATGGCAAGCTCTCGGGTCAAAAGCTGAATCAGATAAAGAGAGGGGCTAGAATTTTGCCTACTGAACGCAAAAAGGAGGCAGAAGATTTTGCTTTGTGGAAAGAGGCAAAGCCAAGGGAAATCTTCTGGGAGAGCGTATGGGGAAAAGGAAGACCGGGGTGGCACATCGAGTGCAGCGCAATGTCCATGAAATATCTGGGGGAGCAGTTTGATATACACGGTGGGGGACAGGACTTGGTGTTTCCGCATCACGAGAATGAGATTGCTCAATCCGAAAGCGCGACTGGGAAAAAACCTTTTGTGAGGTATTGGCTTCACACAGGTTTTCTCACAGTTGATAGAGAGAAGATGTCGAAATCTTTAGGCAATATAATTTCCGTAAGAGACCTGTTAAAAAGATTTGGCTCCGAGGTTATTAGGTTTTTTTATGCTCAGACTCATTATCGCTCGCCCATTGACTTTTCAAATGAGGCCCTAGAAAGATCAAAGAAAAGTCTTGAGCGCATTCACACAGCCAAGGAGAAACTCGAGCGCTCTCTCGAAAAAGCATCTAAGAGTGAGGAGTTGCTTCCTCAGGAAGAAAAATTTCTAAAGAGTGTTGAGAGCGAGAAGATCGATTTTGAGGAGGCGATGGATGATGATTTTAACACGTGCAAGGCTATAGCATGCCTCTTCAGTCTGGTGGGTGCAATCAATCGTTTCCTGGATGAAGTAAAACAGCCAAACGAAAAAGTGGTGAGAGAAGCGCTGAATGTCCTAATAAAACTCGGAAAGGTGATTACTCTGTTCAAAGAGAAGAAAGGGGCCAGTGAAAAAGAACTTGTGCAATCTCTCGCTAAACTGCTCACCAGATACAACAAAACAACAAAAAGTGAAAGTCTGGAAGAAATTGTGAACGAAATTATTTCTGTTCGACAAACCGCCAGAGAACAAAAAAAATGGGAGGAGACAGACAAAATAAGAGAAAGCCTTCTGCAACTGGGAATCAAGTTAGAGGACACGAAAGAGGGAACCAGATGGAGAAGAATTTAGCTTAGCGGTCTCCATGCTTCGCAAATGTTTCCTTAATTTTTTTAACAGGGGTAGAGAGATCAAACGCATAAGATCCGCATCGACTTAAACGTAAAAATTAAACATAAAAAAGAAAAACCTTAAACTAGGG
>DUKC01000180.1 GCA_013329495.1 Thermoplasmata archaeon | reverse complement strand
GGACTACATTGGGCGTCAAAAGGAGCGCCAAAGGGGGGTCAAAAGGAGTCTTAAGTATGAATATGGAAAGAATAACCCTGCGCTTGCCAAAACAGCACGTTGAAATAATTGACGCCTTGGTGGATGTTGGGGAATACGCCTCTAGATCAGATGTGATAAGGAGCGCAATCCGAGATTTGGTGTATGAACAGTCTGACAAACTGCTGGGAGCGCTAGAGAAGCTCGAAAAAATGAAGCGCCTGACGAACACCGTGAGCAAACTGGCGGAATATAGAGAAAAATGACTGGTATCTCTAAAAATGATTTTTGACCACCGATGAGATGGAAGGCATACCTATCTCGTAGAACAAGCAGAACAGGATATCAATCCAAAAGGTAATGCAGGTAGAAGAGGGGGGAACAGATGTATCTGAAAAAATTGGAGGTAGACAAATTCAAATCATTCAGCAAGCATCTCACCGTACCCTTATTCCCTGGATTCACCGCGATAACTGGACCGAATGGTTCGGGAAAGAGCAATCTCTGTGATGCCATACTTTTTGTTTTGGGTCCAAAATCCCCAAAAACAGTGAGGGCGGGCAGGCTCACGGATTTGATCTACAACGGAGGTAGGTCCAAGCAAGCCGCCAGCCAGTGCAAGGTCTCATTGGTGTTTGATAACGAAGACAGGACCATCCCCATAGAAAGCGGGGAGGTCACGCTGACTAGAGTGATTAGAAAGGTAAAAAAGGAAAACGACCCGGATGGCTATTATTCTTACTTTTATATTAACGACAGAAGCGCTTCTTTGAATGATTTTACCAATCTGCTATCAAACTCGGGCATGAATGGGTACAACATAATACAGCAAGGCACCATAACTCGTCTGGTTGACATGGTACCCTCGGAAAGAAGAAAACTCATAGATGATCTGGCTGGCATTACGAAGTTTGATCGGGAAATAGAGAAGGCTGAGCAAGAAAAGATTGAGGTCGAAGAAAACCTGAAGAGAATAAGAATAATTCTCAAAGAAGTGGAGAAACAGATTCGCCAGCTGAGGCGCGAAAGAGACCAAGCAATTAGATATAAGGAGGCAGAAGATGGGCTGAACAGAGCCAAGGCAAAGTTGGCTCTGAAGAAAAAATGGGAGTTTGAAACTGAATTAAAACAATCAAAAGGAGAGCTGGAAACCTATCAGGTCGAACTTTCAAGATGTGAAGACAGGTCTTCAGAACTCAAAAAGGAAAAAGAGGAGATTAGGAATCAACTGCATGAATTAGATAGAAGAATTGCCGAGAGTACCGAAGCTAAGAAGCTGACCGAGCAGATCGAGCAGAGCAGGGAAAGGCTCATCAGAACGGAAGAGCAGCTCAACTACCTCAAAAAAGAAATAGAGGCTGACATCCAGGATAAAGGGGAGCTGGATGATGAAAGGCTCAGAATCGTAAAGACCATCGAAGAAAAAAGCGCTGAAGGAAATAAGCTGGAAAGAGAGCTTGACAGGAAGAAGCTGGATGCGGAGCGAGCGAGGAAGGAGGTAGCCCAAATCAAAAACAAAATCGGGGGTTTGGCTGGAGACGAGAAATCCGTTAATCAAGAGCTCTTTCAGCTGAAACAGAAATGGGAAGAAAAACAGAAGAAGATTTATGGATTGAGGCTTGAGAGAGACGGGCTTGAACGGCTTACAGGGGATTTAAAAAGAGAACTTGAGGGATTAGGCGGGGAATTAGAAAAATATCAGACAGAATTAAAAGAAAGAGAATGGAAGATAAGAGAGGTAAAGAAGGCAATAGACCAGAAAACAAAAATAAAGACGGAATTGCTCGGCAAATTAGAAGAGGAAAGAAAGCGCCAGAACAGCCTCAAAGAAAAAATGAGGAGGATCGAAGAGAGTCTGCCTGATCTTAGAAGAGAGTGTGAAAAGTTCAAGGAGGCCATGTCCAGCCAACAGGGCGGCGGCTACTCACGAGCGATAAACGCCCTGCTGAAAAAGAGGGGGGAAATTCATGGCATCATGGGCCCCGTCATCGAACTCATTTCTTTTGATGATAAGTATTGGAAGGCTGTTCAGGCCTCTGGAGGGGGTCGCCTGTTCAGCATGGTGGTGACCAATGACTCGGTCGCGGCCAAATGCATAGAGCACCTGAAAGCAAATGAGCTGGGCAGGGCAGTCTTCCTGCCGCTCAACAAGCTTCACAAGGGGACAATCAGAGCCAGTGCTCTGCTGAAGATGAAAAGCGGGGGCGTCGAAGGACTGGTAAAGGATCTGGTTAAAGCCAGGGATGAGTTGGAGGCCGTTCTCTGGTGGGCGTTCGGGGACACTCTGCTGGTCAAGAATCTGGATCTAGCCAGGCGGCTCATGGGAGGAGTGAGGCTGGTTACGTTGGACGGGGAACTGATAGAGACCTCGGGAGCGATAACGGGTGGATCGCTGACCAAAGTTTCGATAACCAAAAGAGTTCTTTCGACAGAAGATCCCATCAAAAAGTTATCAGACGCGGAAGCCAAGAAAGTAGAACTGGAAAAGGAGCTCATCAGGGTTGTGGAGGAGATAGAAGATTTGAAGGAAAGAATAGCAGAGGTGTCGCAAACAAGTGAGGAGCAATACGGTGAAATGGAGCTGGAACGGGAGAAGTTTAAGGGAAACGTTAGACAGCTTCAAGAAAAGAAGAATCAAAGGGCAAAAAATTTGAAGGATTGTGAAGAAAAGCAGGAATCTCTCAAGAGCCAAATCGGTAAAATTGAAGATGAAATTCTCGAGCTGGATAAAATCAGAGAAGAGAAAAGCAAGGCTCTGGCAGAAGAGAGTCCAGAACTGAAGCAAAAAATAAATGATAAAGAGGAGAAAGCATCCATCTTGGGTAGGGAGATTTCTGAAATGGAAGCTAGACTCGGATCCATGCAAAGCCAGATTGACTTGATTAAATCACGTGAGGACGAGATAAAAGGAAGGATTGATAGGTTAGAGGGGACACTGAAAAACACTCAAGAGGAAATAGAAGGGCTGAGCCAAAAATATTCGAAGGAAAAGAAAGCCTACGAAGGACTGCTGTTTTCCAATGAGGAGATAAGAAAGAAGCTTGAGAAGATCTACAAAGAAAGAGAAAAGCTTCAAAATGAAGAACTTGAGTTTGAGAGGGAGCTGGAAAGGGCTCAGTTGGAAAAAGAGTGCAAGATGGATTCTATAAGAACTGTTCAGGGTAAATTGGACACCCTGCGTCTGAATCTCAAGCAAATTAACGAAGAAATAGAATCTTATGAGGTGGAGATTGCAGAGAATATTGATTCTGAAACCTTGGAGAGCATTAAGTTCGAAATTAGAGGATTGGAAGAAAAGTTAAAGGACTTTGGACCCGTAAACATGCTCGCAATAAAAGAGTGGGACGAAAAGAAAGACAGAGAGAGGATGCACGAGGACGAGATATCGAGATTAAAACAGCAAAAAAGAGATCTGACTAAACTGGTGGAAGAAATAAAGAAGCACAAGAAAGAGAAATTCTTTGAAGTTTTCGACTCTCTGAACGAACGATACAAGGAAACCTATGCTGCTCTCAGCGGCGGGGAAGCGGAACTGTTGCTTGAAAATCCCTCAGAACCATTTGAAGGAGGGCTCACCATCAAAGCTCGCCCGAAAGGAAAGAAGGCGATGAGACTGCCAGCGCTCTCGGGGGGTGAAAAATCTCTTGCCTCGCTGGCTCTCGTGTTTGCCATTCAGAAGTTCTTGCCGTCTCCTTTCTATGTGCTGGACGAGGCTGACATGTTTCTGGATAACTTGAACGCGGGAGCGGTGGCTTCGATGATAAAAGAAAACTCGGGTCATGCCCAGTGGATAACGATTTCCCTGCATGAGGCCATGCTGAAAGCCGCGGATCACATCTATGGGGTTACTATGCAAGAAGCAGATTCATCTAAAATAGTAGGGGGGGTGAACCTTGGAGGATAAAAAACAAAACCTGATTGATTATTTGTTGGTAAATGAAGCACGGGAAGAAAGAGAAGAACTGAACCGCCTGATAGATCTGGCGAAGGATTTGTATCAGGGCAGACACCTTGCAATTGCGAACCCATTCGAAAGGGAGACTGCGCTCCTATTTGAGATGATAATGCAAAATGGATTTGACCCTTGGAACATAGACCTCAAAAAATTTGCGGAGTTGTTCCTAGATCACGCGATGAACGATGACCTCGATCTTCCCTCCGCAGGATTGGTCATTGTGATGGCCTGGAAAATCCTGAGACTGCAGAGTGAAGGAGTGGTCAGGCTAGTTGAAGGTGAAAAAAATGAGGGTATAGGCTGGGATGACATCCTGGCGATGGAACCCATGATGGAAGGTTATGAAGAAAAAAATGGAAAAATCGAATACTCCCTGGAAGAGAAGGTGAGGCACAAGGCAGAAAGAAAGGTTACTCTGCTTGAGCTTGTTGATGCATTCAGACACGCGTTCGATGAGGCGAAGGTTTATTTGAGCAGAAGAGAGAGGAACAGAAAGAAGATAAGGAGGGACCTAAAACTGGCGAGAGAAGCGATCAGCAAGATGCTCTGCAGAGAAAACATAGAAGCAGACATAGAGCAGTTCCTGGACAGGCTCGGCCAGTTTGATGGCAAGGAAATAGGGTTAAAGAACTTCTATAACCTCAGCGAGAAAGAAGGGTTCATTCATTCGTTGCTTCCAATGCTGTTCCTCGCGAAAGAGGGAAAAATAGACATTCGGCAGGCAAACTTTCCGTATGGGAACATATACTTGAGGAAGATAAATGGATTCGGTAAGACGGAAAATAGAAGCGGCCCTGTTCTCAGCGGGTAGACCGCTCTCAATCAAAGAGATCTCGGACATAACATCTATTCCTGAAGTGAAAGTAGAGAGGGCACTAATCGTTCTAAAGGAAGATTACAAGAGCGGCGAGTCTGCCCTTGAAGTTTCTAAAGCAGGCGATAAATGGGGGATGCAAGTCAAGAGCGATTACGTGCGTTATGCGAGGGCTGTTGCCAGGCCCGAGATAAAGCCAAAGCTCTTGAAGACTCTCGCGCTCATCGCCTACCATCAACCAGTCAAGCAGTCCAAGCTGAACCAGATGATAGGAAACAGGATATACGACCACGTAAAGGAGCTCTCTGAGCTTGAGGTGATAAGCGCCAAGCCAGCTGGGAGAACGAAGACTCTAACCACAACCGAAAAATTTTCAGAATACTTCGGCATCCCAACGACAGACACAAAAGAAATTAAAGAATATCTCCTAAAAAACACACAGAAGAGCTGATAAGAGCTGTCCACAAAGCGGGGAGAAGAAAGGATGAGGACAAAAAATAGTTTTTGAAAAGTTTTGGTGATTTAGGTTGAGTAGGGGGGGAGTAGTTGACTTTGGCTGCATAGCCTTTGCCAGTTGGAGAAAGCAGGATGCTTGAAAAGTGAAAATTGAAAGTATTGGAAAAACTGGTTTCGCTTTGAAAGATTGCAAGATTTCAATCAAACTTTTGATAAGATCTTTTAGCCTGTTGTGAATTCGATAAAACAAAAGATAAACTTTTAAACGCAACAGCGCATTGTAACTTAAAGACAAAATTAAAAGTTATTGTTGAAGAGGGTATAATTATGACCAAGAACACTTCGTATGAAGGTATCGAAAGAGAATTGGCTGAACTTCATAACACCATAAGAAGAGAGTGCAAGGAAGCATTATTAAAAAAATCGTTAGAAAGCGCGATAGAACACATAAAAAAACAAACAAACGAATTACAAAAACAAAAGAAAGAAACCGAAGAGAGACGAGATTATTTTAAAACATTTTTCAGCGATTCGCCTTCTCCTCTAGCTCTGATTGACCTGGACGGTAAAATAATGGACTTAAATCCTGCTTTTGAAGGATTAACAGGATGGAAGAAAGACGAGTTGAAAGGGATTTCAATTGAAGCAGTCCATTTAAAAGATGAGGAACAAGAGATAAGGGAGAAGCTGCTGCACGAAACTATTACGAAAGGTTCCACGAAGGGTTTAGAGATATACATTAGAAAAAAGGATGGAATCGAGGTGTTGGTGTTTGCAAATGCCACTTTGCTGACAGAAGATGGAGGCAAACCAAAAGCAATACTCTATTCCCCCATTGATGTGACTGGAGGATACAAAACGAAAACCAATATTTCAGAGGCTGTTTTTCTTTGGGGTAAAGCTTTAGCAAGGGTTGGAGAAGGCGATTTGACTGCTAGGATAGATACAAAACCGTTGAGTGGAGACCTTGAACTTGTGAGTGAGGCCATCAATTCAATAATCGAAAGTTTGGAACACAATGTCCGAAAGATTAGGGATAGCGAATCGGATCTCGATAACGCCGTCAAGATTTTTAGTGTGGTGCTGAACAGAGTAGCGCAAGAAGGGGAACTATCGGCCAGAGTCGACATAGAGAAGCTGAGTTCGAGACACTTGCTGGTGGGAAAGGATATAAACAAGATGATAGAATCTATGGAAAAGCACGAGGAAGAACTTCGTAACTCTAAAGAATACACAGTCAATCTGGTGAGGAACATTCCGGTCCCTATGTCAGTAATGAATCCGGCTGGAAAAAGAATTGGCACAAATCTAGCAACAGAGCATTTTTTCAAGCTTAAGAGAGAGCAAGTCCTAGGTGCAAAGATTGAAGAGTTGTATGCAAAGGAAGATGCTGAAAAGATAAGAAGCACTTTCGAGACAAGTAAGAAAGTGGGTCTCGGGGCCTGTGAAGCTACCTGTCTAAGAAGTGATGGTACTACTTTCCCAGCTTTGCTAAATTTTGCACCAATAAAAGACAAAGAGGGCAATGTCATTAATGTTTTAGTTACTGCCACCAACGTTGCTGAGTTGCGAAAACGTGAAGCGGAGCTCAGACAGGCTGTTGACTCCTTGGCTCTGGTGGGCAGTGAGCTGGAGCAAATTGGACGGAACATAGACTCGCTCATTAAGAGCTTAAAAATAACTTAAAAGGAGCTTAAAAAGTGGTTCAGATAGGGAGAAGAAAACTGAGATGGAATTTGAGCCAAGTTATCAATTTCTAATTGATTCGCTCACTCCAGTCAGCTCTGAAGAGGATGCAGTGAGTGTAGTAAACAGGGCAATTCTTAATGTGAGAGTGGAAAAAAGGACACTTTATGAGGTTGATGACTTTATAAGAATTTGTCAAGAATTAACAACGGGTGAAGATAGAAGAATAAGAACCATCGGCTTCTCTTCCATTACTCAGGCAAGAACTTATCGCCTGCTCAAAATAAGTGAAAAATTTAAACGATTCTAAAAAATTAGATTTTGTTTTTTGTTTATAGAGTTCTGTTAGACTCTACTTCAACCTCTTTTTCATCAGTCTTTCTATTTGATTGAA
>DUKC01000003.1 GCA_013329495.1 Thermoplasmata archaeon | reverse complement strand
GGAATTTAGTTCCATCTCCTCTAATTGCAGTTACTTCGCATGTACCGTGGCCAACCTTCTTGCAATCCTCTACCGCTTTTCTGATTTTTGGAGCATCTACTTTTTCATACATCTCTTCAAGCTTTGCTCCGATCCATTCTTTTTTCTTTCTCTTGTAGAGTGTAAGACACGCCTCGTTAACATCCGTCCTCACACCTGCAGGGTNNAAATAAGGCATAGCCAATTCCTTTTTCTTCCTCTAGCTTTTTTCCCCCCTTCACCTTAGAAACTTCTCTCTCTTTCTTAGATTCTTTAGTTTTTCCTGTATCGGTTTTTTTTGCCATTCTATCCATCCGATTGTCTTTTTTTGGTAAAAAGATGTTTATTTAATAGTTATAATTGTATATTAATCTTTTTCTTCATCCCCCATTTTTATTTTTCCCTCTTTTTTGCTCTATCTCTTGAGGCTTCTTCAGGGCATTTTTTCCCCTCAAATTAGTTCAGCAAAAACATCTACCTCTCTTCTTTTTTATTCCTCCCAGAAACTGCTCTCTCAATCGCCCAGACTTTTGTAAACCTGTAAAAATTTCTGATTAGTTCTTTACACCAATTTATTTATACTAGAAAATCGATAGACCATTGAAATGGTAGACCTAACAAGTATCTCTCCGCAAGCAAGGGTTCTGATCCATCTGTTTGACCTACTCCCAAAGCAAACTTCCGGAAAACCTTCGAGGACACTAACCCGAGAGTCTATTGCAAAGGCCGTGGGGCTCCCATCTTACACAACTGTAAAAATACTCAGAGAGTTTGAGTTAAAAGGTTGGTTGGAGGAAAAGAGAGTCACTTTTGATGAAGTTATAAAATTTGGAAGTAAATTTGATGTGATCCATTCTTTAACTATAAGTGGAGTTCAAAAAGCCGAAGAGGTGAGGAGTCAGATCGACAAGACTCTTATAAGAGTAAAAGATAGAGGCCGAATATTAGAAATGGAAACAAGAGAGGCCATGTCACACATACAAAGGACGGCCAAGCTACCTGTAGCGATGAATTACACTTTTCTTTTGAAGAATTTATCCAAGGGCAACATAATCGATGTTAACTCCGTGATGGCTTCTATCTCCAGAATTTACCCTTATGGAGCCAGGCCTGAGATAGAATACTTTTTTGGAAGGGATGAGGAGCTGAAGGAACTCAGAGAGTTCATGAGAGTTGACTCAAAAATTTTATGCATCACAGGAATTGGCGGGTCAGGAAAGACAGCCCTGATAAACAAATTTGCTCTACAATCCGGCAAGGAAGTTTTTTGGTACTCCTTTTCGGAATCCATGAGTACGATGAAACTAGTAGGCAAGATAGCAGAATTTCTCTATAAATTAAACAGGTCCAAGCTACAGGATTATTTTAAAAGAGAGGATGTAAATCTTATCGATGCCTTCCTATTAATGGGAGAAGAGCTCAAAGGCACAGGTGCACTGCTTATCTATGACCGAGTTGAAAGAGCAGGACCAGAATCACTCGGTTTTTTTTCCCACCTCAAAACCACCCTTGAAGACATAGACGTAAAATGCATCCTCTCCGGGCGGCAAGTCAGAAGATTCTACGATACAGAAGATATAGACTCAGGATTAGTCAAAGAAATGGCCCTTGAAGGTCTTGATAAGGAAAGCAGTGATCAATTACTTCGACTCCTGAACATCGACCAGCAATACTGGGACCGACTTTATGACGTCACTCGCGGTTACCCTATTTTCTTGCAAAAGGCCACTCCTACCTCAACTGGAAGGATAGATGAATACATCTTTACTGAACTTCTGAAAGGGTTGAGTCTTAAAGAAGAACAAGCTTTAAGACTTGCCTCAGTTTTTAGATTCCCATTTGAAGCGAAGGCCATCATGGCAGAGGGTTACGATTGGAATGTAATCAAGGATTTGGTCGACAAGGGGATGTTAGAGAAGATAGGAGACGATGCATACCTAGTGCAAGACATCATACGAGAAAGAATATACCAAGAGCAGGCAGCACCCAGAAAGACAGAAGGTCACAAGGTTGCTGCTCAATACTACCAAGGTAAAGAAGGAACTCTAGCCTTTTTGGAACGAATTCATCATTATGTGATGATGAACCGAGGCAAGGACGTTTTAACCAATGCCATAAGGAAAGGAGGTAGAATCATTGATGAGGGCTATGCCGAAGAATTTTTAGAAACAATCCAGAAGCTAAAAAAGCTGCCGGGGCTTTCTCCAAAGCTGATGAGCTATCTGTACTTCCACGAGGGTCATGCTTACTACGTCTTGGGTGAATACGAGCAGGCAATCAAGCAGTCCAAGCGCGCTCTTGAATATGCTGACCTAGAACTCAAACCCAAGATCTGGAGATGGCTTGGTGACACTTATCAGCTGATAAACGAGCCAGATTTGGCTCTTCAGGCGTATGACAAGGGCATTAAGTTCACTTCGCCAACTGGGAGGGTCGAATTGCTTACCCGTGAGGCAAATCTTTTGACGGTCACCGGAGACTGGGGCAAGGGGCTAAAAACCGTTAAAAAGGCCTTGTCAAAAGCCAAGAAATGCAAGGATCCCACAATAGTGGCTGAGGCACATGGTCTTGCAGGTTACATATACTCCTCTCTTTGGGATGCAGAAAAGGCAAAAATTCATCTGCAAAAATCAATGGAGCTGAGCACTAAATATCGGAGTATGCGCAACCTGTGTTTGGGTCACATGTACCTGTCCCAGGTGTATTATCAGCTTAGAGGATACGAAGGTGCAGAGAAAAGCAGCAGAAATTCTTATGATATCGGAACGAAAATTAGATACATCCCAGCGCTGGCTGGAATTTACGTGATGCATGCTCCATTATACAAAGACCTGGGCGATCTCACAGAGGCCGCAGATCACCTTTTCAGGGGGGTGAAATTGGCAAAGAGAAAAAATTCAAGGCAGTGGCTCGGGGATGCGTATCTAAATCTTGCCGAGATCTCTAGAACCTTCGGAGACATAAAAAATGCAATCGGATACGCAAATCTAGCAATAGACTGGAGTTCAAAATTGCATGACAATGAAACCTATGGGGAATCTTTGGTTAGAAAAGGTGTCTTTTTGATAGAGACGGGTAAGGTAAAAGAAGGAAAAAAATCTATAAACGCTGGTGCAAAAGTATTGAAGAGAAACTGGTGCAAGAGAAACGAAATCTGGTTGAAAATTCAAAAAAGTCAAGCAGCTTATCTAATCTCTGGCACAAAGGGCTCAGTCCGGTGCTTAAAAAGTGCAATAAAGAGACTGGAAAGATTAGACAATCGGCGTATGCTATTCGATGTTTATCTCTCCCTTGCTAGGCAACTTGTCGAGCAAGACAAGATTGAAAAGGCAAAAGAGTACTTAAATAAGGGTATGGAGATCTCCGGAGAGTCTTGTTGGTACGAAGAAATAGAGTATTCTTTGGTCGAAATCCCATCCATGATACTAGAGGGTAAAAAAGTTGGCGATAAGATAGAAGAGCGAGCTAACGATTTAAGAAACAAGGGTTACGCAGCTGAGATGGCAATGCTGTATCAGATGGCGTCCCTAACCTTAAAGAAAATGAACAATTCGGAGTGGAAACATTACTCACGAAAAGCTAGAGAAATATATGAAGGGAGTGATTTGGTTCAATTTATGAATCGTGTACCAAGCCCTCAATAAATTTTTAGCCGAACAGTGCTCCAAGCCCTGCCGCTGCTTCTTCCTCACTAACTTCCTCTTCCTCTTCTTTCTTCTCTTCCTTTTCCTTCTTCTCCTTGGTCTCTTCCTTAGCCTCAGCAGCTGGGGCCTGTGGAGTTGTTGGAACTAAAGAGGCAC
>DUKC01000195.1 GCA_013329495.1 Thermoplasmata archaeon | reverse complement strand
ATTTGGTGATGGGAGGATGTCACAATCATCAACCTACTATAATAGAACAAACAAAAGGTGATTAAAATGCCAAGAGATTGGTGGGACGATTGGGATGAAGCAAGAAGAAGAATGGAAAAAGAATTCAGAAGGATGCATGATGAGATGGAGAGAGTTTTCTCCTTTGGAGTGAGGAGGCTTCCTCCTCCGTTTGTAGGAAAGGCTCTCGCAACCACCGAGAAGGCTTTGGCCACTGCCGAGCCCTCTATTGACCTAATAGACCAAGAGAATGAGCTCATAATTACCGCAGATTTGCCTGGGATTGAAAAAGGAGATGTTAACATATCGGTCAGGGATAATCAGCTTGAAATATCCGCAGAAATGAAGGAGGAATCCAAAGAAAAGAGAGAGGGATACCTAAGGAGAGAAAGAACATACTCCCAGTATTACAGAAAATTATCACTGCCTGCTGAGGTAAACGAAGAAAAGGTTAAGGCTACCTTCAAAAACGGCGTTTTGGAAATCACACTGCCGAAGAAACAAGTAAAGAAAGGAAAGAAGGTAAAGATAGATTAAGAGAAGAAGCTCAAACTCTTCTCTCCCCCCCTTTTTCTTTTGAGACAAAAACAAATTTTTGGCGTATGAAAAAGGGCACTTAATTTTTATATGGACAACAGTTCACTGACTCATTGATGTTGTGTGGGACCATACGGTTTGAATGTGTGGCATAATAGGATATATCGGGCGGAGAGAGGCTAAACCAATACTAATCGAAGGACTCAGAAATCTCGAGTATCGAGGGTGTGATTCAATAAGAATTGCTATTCTTGATAAAGGCAGAGTTCGGCTTCATAAGGAGGTTGGTGATCTTGGCAAGTTCCTCGAGCATTTGCCTCCAATTTCAGGCAGGCTTGGAATAGGCCACACACGCTGGGCAACCATTGGGGGAGTAAGCAAAGCCAACGCTCATCCCTTGAGCGATTGCAAAGGAGAACTTTTTGTTGTTCACAATGGAATCCTCGAGAACTTCAAGGAACTAAAGAAGGAGCTAACGGATAGAGGGCACCACTTCGCTTCTCATACAGATTCTGAGCTGATTGCTCACCTGATCGAGGAAAACTATGAAGATTCTCTTGAAAAAGCGTTTGTCAGATCCCTATCAAAACTGACAGGTTCTTTTGCAGTGGCAGTGAATTCAAAGAAGGAGGAACTGCTGCTCGGAGCCAGAAGAGAGTCTCTTCTGGTGATTGGGCTCGGAAAGGGGGAGAATTTTATCGCCTCGGATATTCCCCCCTTGCTCAAGTTTACAAACAGAGTCATCTGCCTTGAAGACGGGGAAGTGGCTTTGCTTGAAAAAGATAGAGTTAGAGTGAACTACATGCGATCCTCCTCAATTTCGAGGAGTCGCTGGAAGCCCACGACTTTAGTTGTGGGAGGATGTCACATCTCGGCAAATGTTTTATCCTTTCATCTTGAATAACACTGAAAAGAAAAATAAGCTTGATCAGCATTTTTGATTTCTTCTCTAGAAGGGTCAATAAAGAACAGCCTTCTTTCATAAAATCTACTGAAATTGCCCAGTCTGCAGGACACTTTATCTTAGATCCCTACTCTTTCGATCCATGGATTTTCTATTTTTTTTTTGAAATCGACTGATGGAACCAAGGTGCTGGTTAGCAAAGCAAGGATCAACAAGGAAACAACAGATGATCTGCGAGTCATCAAGATAGAAAAAGTTGGATAGAGTACAAGGATATATTCACATTTATTTAAATATCCCCAGCCTGATTCTCAAAAAGTGGTATATCTCCTTTGCGATGTCTATTTCACAACATTTTTCTAGACCTTCAAAACCTGGTGAGGAGTTCGCCTCGCACACCTTAAAATGATCTCCATCAAACAACAAATCGATTCCAGCAATCTCCAAATCTAACAATCTCGCACTCTCGGTTGCCAACCACTCAGCCTCTTCGTTCAGTTCATGTTTTCTAACACTTCCGCCGGCTGAAAAGTTTGATTTAAACTGGTATTCTTCTCTGCTTTTTCTTTCCATGCACGCGATCGCTTTTCCCCCAAGAACAAAAACTCTGAGATCTCTTCCTCTGCTCGATTCTATGTACTCCTGCAGAAGGATGTTAACCGGAATGTCTGTCGAGCCAATCAGCTCCACCAAATCCTTGAACTGTGCCTTGTTCTCTGCAAGGAAAACTCCCTTCCCTTTGGTGCCAGACAGTGTCTTTACAACAACAGGAAAGCCCAGCCGTTTTTCTACGAGATCTGGATCGATGGGCGGCAATCTCGCGAGCATAGTCTTGGGAATCGGAATGTTGCTTGAAGCGAGGATCTGCTGTGTAAACAGCTTGTCTTTCACATTTATAATGCTTCTAGAAGAGTTGACAGTGTAAACACCCAATCTCTCGAGATGTCTTACGATTGCAAGGGAAAAATAATCGGTTTTGGCACCTGTTCTCGGTAAGAAGAAGTCAGGCAAGCCGAGCTCCACTGCATCATAAAGGATGCTCTTCCTTTCCTCCCCAGTGACAATAATGTCGAACTCTTCTGGCGCAAGGACCCTCAGATATATTCCCTCATCCTTAGCCCTCTCCACAAATTTTTCTATCTCATACTCCTCTTTAACAGATTCTTTGTACAGTATCCAGCCCTTCATGCAATCACTTTTCCTTTTGAAACCGCTTTTCCTGGTTTAACGGGCTCGGAGGGATTCGAACCCCCGACCTGTGGATTAAGAGTCCATCGCTCTACCTAGCTGAGCCACGAGCCCAAGCTGCATTTATTATTCCTAAATTTTGCTTAAATAATTTGCGCCTATCTCTTTGACCAGATATACCTCTTTGCCTGCTTTCCTTATAACAACGCCGTCCTTTTTTGCTCTCGCTCCATCCACCCTTACGATAATCGGATCGGGAGTGTGAACTCTGCCCGCTTCCAGCGCCTTTTCTTTTGTGCCACTCAGGTGAACATAGATTTGCTCTATCGGATACAGTCCCCGTTCCTGAATCAAACCCATCTCCTCTATCGTGGTCGGGTAAAAAAGTTCATCCAAGTCAGCCTCAGGCAGGTCAGATAGATCCACTTGAATCGTGTGGCCGTAGGTTGCTCTCACTCTGTTGCTTTCTACCTGATAACGTCCTCTCGGATCGGTTGTTGCTACGGCCTCGATGTGCATGGGCTTAATCCACCCGTAATTGGTTCTCCGACCTATCACCCTAGACAATTCTTCGAGTTCAGTCCATCCATTGGAATCCAACCTGACTCCAAGTTTCTCAGGAAAATGCCTCAATATTCCCGCCATCCATCTGCTTACCTGTAAAATCTCGTTATCATTCATTAGAAATTTGCCTTTTTTTAAGCACCCTGGGCACTCATTTGCTCTATAATACCCATGATCCGGACATTCGCCTAACATTTTTACCTTGCAACATAATATAAAAGCTTTTAATATAAAGTTTTAATTCAAAGTATCATGGAAGAGCTAAAACAAAAGGCTGCTGAAAAAGCATGTGAGCACGTCAAAGATGGAATGATACTTGGGCTGGGTACAGGCACTACCGTCAAATATGCCATCAGAAAGATCGGGGAACTGGTTAAAGGCGGACTAAAGGTTAAGGGAATCCCTACCTCAGCCGAGACCGAGGAGCTTGCAAAAAAGGAGAGGATTCCGCTGACGAATTTCGAGGAAAATTCCAGGATAGACCTCACGATAGATGGTGCTGATGAAGTGGATCCTGAGCTGAATCTCATAAAGGGCAGAGGGGGAGCACTAACCCGGGAAAAAATAGTCGCATTCAATTCAAAGCGAGAAATTATAGTGGTAGACGAAACGAAGGTTGTTGGGGTCCTGGGCAAGGCACCACTGCCGGTAGAAGTGGTTCCTCTAGGTGCATCTCCCATCAAAAGAGAACTCGAGAAGTTGGGGGCAGAGGTTTCCCTTCGGACCAAAAATGGAAAAGAATTCTTCACCGATAACGGCAATTACATACTCGATTGTAAGTTCAATGAGATAAAGAATGCAAAGAATCTTGAAACAAAAATAAATTCTATTCCCGGTGTTGTGGAAAACGGTCTGTTCATCAATCTTGCAGACAAAGCAATCGTGGGCACGAGTGAAGGAATAAAGATTTTGGAAGGAAAAAAATCGCTCAACAAAAAATGATGAAGAGTCTAATTGTTGGCGCAAAGGGAAAAATAAGGCAGGTAGAGTCTTTGGTCAATTCTGTAAATGAGTGGGCAAAGGAAAGAAAATTGTTCATTCAAATCTTCGATGGAGATAAGGTGTGCGGTGGGTTGCATTTGGTCAGTGCCCTAGAGCATGCTTTGAGAGCGTTCAGAGAGAATAGAAACTCAGCGTTTACCCTCGAACTGGAGACCTTGCTCTATGCCTCGGGCAAGAGACAGATAAGCGAAGCCATCGAACATATGGGAATAAAAGAGGGGAAAAACAGGAGCGTGGTTTTGCTTTTTACATTCTTGCCATCGGAAGGATTTAATGGAAAACTTCCAACGAACGGTGAGTTGGAGGAGATGCTGATTTCTGTAGGTCTTAATAGGAATGATAAAACAATTGAGGGAAACACAGAAAAAGCTAAAGCTTTTGGAATCACGGAGAAGGAGATTGAGAGTGTGCCAAAAAATAAAACAGAGGATCTTGTGCTAGAAAGAGTTGCAATGGTTGACGTGTTGAAATCCTAAAAATGTTTATAAACAGAAAAACTCTTTAAGAAAAAGAATTACTTTCAAGCCCGGATAGGGTAGCTTGGATATCCTAGAAGCTTGCGGAGCTTCAGACCCGAGTTCGAATCTCGGTCCGGGCATTAAACCATAAGCTTAAATCTCTTTTTCTATTCTCCTATTGTGGATCAAATGATAGACCTTTGCCATTACGATAAAAGGCTAGAGAGCAAATTCAACGGAGTTAGAAATAACAATGATATATCCGAGCGCAATAAGGAAAGAACCCTCAAACGGAGCGCTTAAGTTGGTCAGGATCTTAGATCTTAACTCCTTTTAGGTGAGAAATCTCCGACCTTCAGGTCG
>DUKC01000158.1:4766-11405 GCA_013329495.1 Thermoplasmata archaeon | reverse complement strand
AACTAAGTTGGTATGACACTAGTTGTTCAAGAACCTCTGCTGGATAGGTGTTTAGCATCTGGTGAACTGAAACAGAATGAGTGAGCTTGTTGTCGAGCTAGAATTTCACCAAGGGAACAAAGTCATTTGTTTTGCCCTCAGCCCCTCCAAAAAGCTTGGAGAAGAAATCGTAATCTTTTTCAACTTTCCTAATCATTACTATTCCGCCTAATAGTATTGTTCTGTTATTAGTCATAAAGGAATATTGAAAGACACTTCAATATTCTTTTCCATTAGGCACAAAACTGGCGAAGTTAAGTTACAAACTAACTCGTCAATACGGATAAAAAAATAATTCATGCACTAAAAAAGTTTTCTAACTCTTTCAGGTTTCTTCGCCGAACAATCGGCCAACCATCCATTCGGGATCAAACAAGACCTGGTCTTTGTACTCCTGCCCAACCCCGACAAAGAGCAGGGGTTTCTTAGTAGTGTAGGCGATTGAAAGAGCAGAACCGCCCTTTGCATCGGCATCAATCTTTGTCAGGATTGTGCCATCTATGCCTACCGTCTCATTGAATTTTTTTGCCTGCTCAATCGCATCGTTGCCTGTTAAGGCGTCTCCCACAAACAGAATGAGATCTGGTTTCGCGACCCTTTTTATCTTAGACATCTCATCCATCAGATTGACGTTCGTGTGCATCCTTCCAGCAGTGTCCAACAGGACCACATCAGCTCCCTTTGCCTTTGCGTGCTCAATAGCATCGTACGCGACAGCGGCAGGATCTGCTCCTGCGGTATGCTTTATGAGCTTCACACCCAGTCGGTTAGCGTGAAGGGTCAGCTGTTCGATTGCTCCCGCTCTGAAGGTATCGCATGCTCCAAGCACGCACCTTTTTCCTCTGTTGACCAAGTCCCAAGCCACCTTTGCTATCGCGGTCGTCTTTCCAGAACCATTCACCCCCACGAACAGTATCGTAAAAGGCTTCTTTTCCTCGATCTTTTTGTAGAAGTCAAACCGGTTGTAGGAGAGTATGTTGAGTATCGATTTTCTTAGAACCTCTTCTATCCTCGCAGGTGCCTCCTTTTTTGATGCTTCCAACCGAGGCAACTCTGCCTTGATGTTGCGTTTGATCTTTTCGATCACGGGATAAGCGACATCTGATTCTAGAAGACCTATCTCCAGATCCCACAACAATTCATCTATTTTCTTTTCTCTCAAGGGAAAAGAGGTTTTTTCTTTGCGAGGTTCTTCCATTCCCTTGTCTAAACCGGAGAGTTTTTTTTTAAGAAACTTGAACATTGAATTATTTCACTCCTCTGCCTTTTTGTATGTCGCTTCTATCTCTGCGGATATCTTATCCACCTCGGTTTTTACCTGCTGACTGACCTCAGAGAGTTTGTCTGATTCCTTCTCTAACTCTTCAATGCGTTCATCGAGAGTTTTTATTGCGCCTTCCGGAGTCTTCTCAATTGATAGGCTTGCACCCACCCCCACTAGGATTTGTTTAGCCTTTGTAATTTTTGCAAAGGCGTGAACACCAGCACCGAAAGGGACCAGAATCTCATCTCCCTCTTTTTTCTTGCCAAAAGACTCTATGGCCTGCCTTGCTTGCTGATGCTCCCACATTTGCGTTGACACAAACTGTTGCTGAGAGAGGACTGATGCAAGCTGTTGTCTTCGAAGTTCGTGCAGCAGGGCCAATTCTTCTAACTTCTTGCTGTTTTTGTTAGTCATGATATCCAAGTTATTATAAACCATTAATTTTAATAGTTAATGGTGCAGTGAAAAATGAAAGCTGTCACAGGTTCTCCTATACTGGCTTTGTTGAAAATTCATAAGAAGGGCTAAAAAGGGAGATTGAAGATATCCACTCTCTTCAAGCTCTCTGTCGCACAAGCAACATCTAGATGTATGGGCAAGTTCTCTCCCTCAGACGATTTCTGCACCTTTTTGTATTGTTTTGATATCGGGTTTCTTTTCGAAAACCTGTCGTTGCGCTTTCCACCAACAAATGATTGGATGCAAAACAGCTCTAGTAATACTTAAGCGCCTCTTCGATTCTTCCCAGTTCCAGACCATTGGTCTCGGCACCCACGATTGCACCTCTGCTGTTTCCTACTAAACCCGCACCCACGAAGGGGGTGCCATTGTTTACGGTTGCTGGACTGACTTTGACTCTAAACAGTGAAGATAGGATTTTGATTTCCTGAGGAGGGGTTTTTGGATGACAAACCGCACCCTTGTTTGTTGCAAAAGCAGCTGTTCCGACAGTAGTGAGATTGGAAAGAATCCCTTGCCTTACTGGAACTCCCAAAACTTTTTCTATCAGATTTACGGAACGGAGGGACAGATTGGGATTTACCAGGGCCCCGTTGTCATTACACAAAATGTTATTGCCAGCCGCATTGAACTTGTCGTCAAGCCTAGCCACTTTAAGCCCGGTCTTTTTGATAAGATTAATCTCTTCATCTGTGGAGATGTTGGCTACAACCACGCCATTTGAGTTGACAGCGAGCAGAGAACCAACTAGGTCGCTTCCTCCAAGGGACAGAGGAATTATTTCAGTTTGGAGAACCTTTTCGATTTTTCTTCTTGTTTTATAGGGTAGCAACTGCGGAACAAAAGTGATTTGTTCGTTTGTCTTGGCAAACACGCCAATGCACACTCTTCCGTTGAAGTCTAATAGATTTAACACAAGGCTTTAAAGAAGTGATAAGCTTTATTCTTTTTCATTTTTGTTTTGCTCAACACACAAAAAAAGGGGAGTTTTTTAGTAAATCTTATATTCTAGTCAACTATTAGTATTAAAGTAGATTTAAAGGAGATTTAAAAATTCGGGTATAAAATGGCAGCAGTGATGTTCGAATTACTCAGGATAAAAGCAGGGAGGCTTGAAGCTGTGAGAGAGAGGTTGGTCAGGTTACCGAAGGTATGGGAGGTAAACTACACGGCCGGCAAAAAGGATATGGTTGTTGAATTTAGAGGACAGCATATAGAAGAGCTGCTTGATATTTTGTTTACTAGCATAGAGGATATACCTTTTATAGAAGAGTCGCTTGCCCTTCCATGCTGGGGTCGGGGCATCTTTATGCAAGCTCATGCGCAAGCAATACCAAAAGGGATGCAAACACTTTACGTGCTGGTAAACACAGAAAGAGGAACTCTGCATTCGATAAAAGACAGGTTGCTTTACATCCCCCAGGTCATAGAAGTTGCATATGTGGCAGGGGGATACGATATAGTCGCCGTCCTAAAAGGGTCTGATTTGGGTGAGCTACTGCTAATACACATGAAAAGAATTTTGAAGATCCCAGGGATTGCAAAAACGGAAACACTAGTAGGGATAATCTTTTGAAAACCTTTTGAAAAACAGGGGAGACAAATTTTAGGTCAAGTCATAGCCTTTTCATTTTTCTTGGCCTGTCCCAATAAGGGGATTTGCATCGCGGGCATACTCGAGGTACTTCCTTTTCATTCCGGGGTACCCACCGATGACCGCAGCGCTCGCATTTGTATCCCATAAGTTTAATTTTGGCCATGATACAATAAAGCAGTTTCAGTATATAAATTTTGTTATATTTCTGATAATAAAACTTGACCGAATCTAAAAGGATAAGGCTCATAAACGACAGCGCTACAGACTCGAGCAAGAGGAGGCATGTGAATTGGGCAGTTTGATTGTCCCTGCAATACATCAAGAATAATTTTTGAGAAGAATACAAACTGCAAGCATTGAGCTTGTTTTCTAAAAAGCGTGTGCGGTTGTGAATCACACGAAAACATTGTCGAACATTGGATTGGGATTGCCACTTTTTTATTACTGGAGAAGGGAAAGCATATGGCAGTCCCCCGCCACCAAAATCTAAGGACTTTGGGGACTTCCTGCTTTTCTTTCATGCAGAACCCCCCATTTTTACTTTAGGGATTGTTTTGCTGGAATTTTCGGTTTCTGCTTCTATGATCAGATTTGACTTCTTCTTATGAAGATTATGGCGGTCTTGTCCTCTCTGGACGTGAATTCTGAGTTGGTTCCCTCTGCTTGGATATAGGCATTGCGATATGAATAAAAAATATCAGGCAATTCTTCTTTCGTCAACCAAAGATCGGAAGAAGACTTCTCAGCTAAAAAAACTAGAGACAGGACGAGCAGCAAAAAACCAATTAAACGCATTTCATCGCATTTCATTCGAAAAGTATTAATCCGATTCGCGTATTTTATTTATTATAAGCTAGGCTTCGGTGATGGAATTGGCATTGATTTATGTGTTAGTCTCGGTGGAAAGAGGAAGACTTGAGGATGCGAGAAGAGAATTATCCCGTTTGCCAAGGGTTAGTGAGGTTAATTACGTGACGGGAAAATATGATATAGTGGCAAAGCTAAAAGGTGCGAAACTTGAGGAATTGCTAAGAGTGGTTGCGACAAATCTACAGAAATTGAGAGGGTTAAAACGGACAGAAACGCTTGTGGCGGCTGAGATTTAGATAAAAAATTTTAAAGAAGTTATGGGATAAATAAGATATGAATAAGACAAAAAAAAGAGGGATAGGAAGAGAATAAAATGCCGATGATATACGCATTGATCAATGCAAAAGCAAGAGATATAGAGGATATAATGGAAAAGATATATACCATCCCGCATATTGCCGAGGTAAATATTGTGACGGGAACCTACGATCTGGTGGTTGAACTAAAAGGCGACGACCTTGAAGAACTGCTGGGAGGCGTCACCAAAAGAATTCAATCAATACCAGGCATAAACAGGATAGATACACTCATCTGCATGAGAGAGGCGGCACCGATCTGGCTATGAACGTATAAACTCGGTGTAGCCACACTTACCACAGGAAAGCCTGTTCTTGTGCTTAGCCAGAAAGACAGCATCTCCGCATCTCGGACATGTTTTGCGAGTTCGAATTAGCTTGTCTCCCTCAATCTTATAGCACTTATTCTGCGTCAACTTTCTTTTCCTCCTTTTGCGTTTGAGAAGCATTCCTCTTGATAAGATATCCAGATTCTATTTTGTCAGCAGCCTCCAGGGATTTATATACCTTTGCATAACCCATGATAGCTTGCTCTCCATATCCAGAACTAAGATAATCCAGGATGATTCCGTCGGATTTTACTCCTAATTTGGCTGCAATTTTTTCCCTGACTTCGCCTCTCTTTGGAGTGGGGCCACAGTCTGTAATGCGAAATCTTACTTCTAGCCTATCGAGCAGCTTATTCTCCTTTTTTTCAATCAGTTCTAATTTCATTTTTCTCGTTCCTCTTCCTTCATAGATTTTAGTATATTTATTGCTTTCTCCCTAATAGCTTTATTTACATTTACCAACACCAATCCATTGCCAGGCATGCCGTAAGCCACCAAAGAGCCATTCGGTGCATCCCTAAAGAGGGGAAGGGCGGCCAAATCTTCTTCACCAACAACCTCAATCAAGGTGGATGTTCGATCTATTTCCGACAGTGCGGTGGACAATGCATCTAGCAGAAGGTCGCTGATTACTCCGGGGGGATTTTCTACTCTCGCTTTCTTATCTCCCAAGTGTTTGAATTCCTTAATAAATTTGGGGTTTATTTCCCCTCTCTGTGTTCTGTAATCTACCACAGCAATGTTGATTGGAATCTCTTCTTTTTTGAATGAGAGCGTTGCTATGTCTCCCACTGTTATTATGTATTTGGGGTTGTTGACCCGCCCGGCTATTTTTTTCGTTTTTACTAGCTTTCCCCAAGGTCTCTGAAGTTTGGGTCTCAAGTTGGACGGTAATTTATACATTTCATCCCTTGCTGAAGTGTTGCATTACTTCTAACGTGCTTAACATATTGAGCTAGTGGATTCTCCGAGTAGAAGATAGCGATAACACAGATATAAAGTTTATCTAACCAATCAAGAGAAATCTTAAATCACTTGGGTTAGGCGTGAACTACCTCTCGCTATCGCAAGAGGCTTCCTGCCTCTACAACCATCCTTCGGAGGCTGGCTGCAAGCGGGGTCGTGGAAGCAGGAANNGAGGAGCCGCTGGAAGCCCACGACTTTAGCCGTGGGAGGAAGTCACAGTATCAGATACTCTCCAATCTCTTGCTTAAGCTTTGGAGACAACCAAACAACTCTGTCAAAAATATTATAAAGAGGAGCCCATCCCGCCTCTTGCATCACTCTTATTGCAATTAATTGAAATGCGGGATCTTTGGGATCTTCTCCCATCCATTGGATCAGTTCACTAGCTGTCAGACAATCAACACGCTTGGATAGAGTGTTTAACCCATAAATTGCTGTTTCCCATCCTTTCCATTTTACAATTTTGGGGACGTGGGTTGCTTTTTCTGTACCATCTCGAAATCCTTGTAAACTTGCGATCGCGATTACATCAGTCCATGCGTTAATGCCCTCTCGCTTGCCAAAGACAAGTATCTCCCTCTCTTTTTCTAAACTTTTGATCGAATCCGTGAGCTCGTTTTTGTTCAATCCAAGCCTTTTTTGAATATCTTTCAAAGTCAATGCTTTTTCTTTTTTGAGTAAGTTTACTATTTCTTCTTTTTTAACCATTTCTTGAATTTTTTGGATATTTTGGTTTGTAAAGAATATGGTTTATCAGCTAATATATTTTGTGTAACCTCATCGAGGTCGCCCATCATTCCATATCACAAAATGGCAAGG
>DUKC01000158.1:0-4675 GCA_013329495.1 Thermoplasmata archaeon | reverse complement strand
TTTTTTGGTAGATCTACCGCACTTTTAACGCATATTTGCCTGGCTGTGCTATGCTTACCTTCTTAGAAATTTTCGAATTTTTGGGATCAATAACGATCAAATAACCATACCAGTATTTTGATGTGGGTTCGTGACAGATAGAACAAGTGTCTTCATTGGTTAGCCTGTGGCATATCTTGCAAGCTTTCATTTGGCCTCTTTCTCCTTTTTCTTTCTTTCTTCTTTAATCCACTCATGCTTCCCGAGACCCGGCTGACGCATTGTCAGTCCTATCTTCAATTCATCGGGGTTCAGTTCACTTACGCTTAAAGCAACGATTCTGGCTCTAAGAGTGTCCCCCAGAGCAAGGGCCTTTTTGCTTTCCTTTCCAATAATCCTGCTGTTCACCAGGTTTACATCCACGTAGTCATCCATTATCTGCGACACATGAACCAGAGCGTCCAAAGGACCAACATGGCAGAAGGCGCCAAACTCAGCCACTTTGCATACTATCCCATCGACGACCTCGTGAAGGACGGGCTTGAAGGACAACGCATCAAAGCTAACTTTTTGATATATTGAGGGATTTCCGTGGACTATTATTCCGCTTCCTATTGGCTTGACATCCCAGGTCAACAAAACGAAGCCATGCTCCTTGTCTAGGTGGTCCTCGTATCTTTCTCTTACCAGTTCGCTCAAGCCCTCTTTTAGATTCTTGCTCAAGTATTCGGGTGGTATAGCGATGATTCCTTCCATTTTTGTTAATTGGTACATCTGTGCATCAAATAGCTAATCTATTTATCGATTATAAAAGTAATGGTTTTTAAAAGGTCAGGGTGCGGCTAAACCAATGGCCCGAACTTTATCAACAAAGGCACAAAAACCAAAGAAACGATAGACATAAGCTTGATGAGTATGTTCAAAGAAGGACCAGAAGTGTCCTTGCATGGATCTCCGACTGTGTCGCCTATTACCGCCGCTTTATGGGCTTCACTTCCCTTTCCACCAAGTTGTCCTGACTCAATGAACTTCTTTGCGTTATCCCACGCTCCTCCAGAGTTTGCGAAAAACAGGGCCAACAAGAACCCGGTTGCTGTTGCCCCAGCCAGCATTCCAGCCAACGCAGCAATTCCCAAAAGGAGTCCTACGAGGAGGGGGGCTATAATAGCTATGAGAGAGGGAAGAATCATTTCTTTGATGGCATTTTTGGTAGAGATCTCAACGCACTTTGCGTATTGTGGCTTGTTTTTACCGGTAAGCAACTCGAGTTCGCGAAATTGCCTCCTGACCTCTTCTACCATTTTGCGGGCTGTCCTGCCTACAGCGCCCATGGTCAGAGCCGAAAAGCAGAATGGAAGCATTGCCCCCAAAAAAAGTCCGGCTATGACTTCGGGCTGCATCAAACTTATTTGACTGAACTCCACACCAGCCTGGGTGACAAATGTAAATAGTAGAGCTAGGGCGGTGATGGCTGCTGAACCGATAGCGAATCCTTTTGAGATTGCCGCCATCGTGTTGCCCACGGCGTCCAGTTCCTCCGCTTTTTTCCGAACCTCTTCACCCATTCCAGTAAGCTCTGCTATTCCTGCCGCGTTGTCAGCGACTGGACCATAACAATCAGTCGCCAAAGAAATTCCTAAAATTGAAAGCATCCCAACCGCCGCAAGCGCCACTCCATAAAAACTTGCAAACTGGTATGCGAGCAGCATGGCCACGCAAGTGGCTAGAACAGGCACAACAGTGGAGAGCATCCCCGTAGCCATGCCCTGAATTATGTTCGTCGCCGCACCTGTTTCGGCTGCCTTGGCAATTGACTGAGCGGGTTTGGCCTTCTCGGATGTGAAGTACTGGGTTGCAAATCCAATAATGAGACCTGCGATCAAACCAGCTAGCATTGCAAAAAAAGGATTTAATGACTTTACCAATAACCAAGTGGCTAAAGCAGAAAAAACAGCTGTGAATGCGGCAACCGCAAACAGACCCTTATTCATCGCTTGATACACATTGACCTGTCTTGTCCTCACGAAGAAGGTTCCAACGATAGATGCGATTATGCCAATGGCGGAGATGATCAGTGGAAGCAGGACCGCGTTATGGCCGAAAGTCTCTAATGCGAATCCCCCTGCTACAGCTCCCAAGGCCATGGTAGCTATGATTGAATCGACATAGGACTCGAACAAATCTGCCCCCATTCCAGCAACATCTCCAACATTATCACCCACTTGATCTGCAATCACCGCAGGGTTTCTTGGATCGTCTTCTGGAATGCCGGCTTCAACCTTCCCAACCATATCTGCTCCAACGTCCGCAGATTTGGTGTAGATCCCGCCACCAACCCTTGCAAAGAGAGCGATGGAAGAGGCTCCCAATCCGAAGCCAAACAAAATTACAGTAGTGTGGAACAACTCATAAAGCAAATAGAGTCCTATTATACCTGTTCCAACTATTGCAAGACTAGTGACTACTCCACTCCTAAAAGCAACCAACATGCCGTCATTGAAGGATTGTTCGACCGCCTTGGCAGTTCTGGCATTCGCGTTAGTTGCGGACCTCATGCCCAAATTTCCGGTCAGGGTCGAACAAAGAGCGCCCAAGATGAAGGCCACGGCCATGCTCAAGGGAAACGCCCCAAAGACCAACGAGGCAAAAATCAAAAGTACCAGCATTGCTAAAATAAACAGGATTAGCACCCTGTATTCTGTGTGTAGAAACGCGTTTGCCCCCTCCTTGATGGCTTTGCTTAACTCTTCCATCTTTTTGGTTCCCATGGGCTTTCTTTTTACCCACAGGAAGAGATAGAAAGCAAAGAGCAAAGCAGCTACCCCTGCGGAGGGTACAAGGAGAATTATGTTTGATTCCATGAAATCCTCATTAGTGAATGGAGTACTAAGATTTAACCGTTTTGATAACTTGCAGAAAAATCATCTTGAGTCTTTTTGTGCAACGAGATTAAGTCTGGCACGCCTCGAATTTTAAAGCCTTTCCTTTGCCTAAACCTATTGCCTTTCTATTTTCTTTTTTCAATCTCTTGCAGAGCTCTTTATCGAGAGTCAAAGTAATGGCATTTGATTTCAAAGCAAACTCAAAAATGGCGTCATCTGCCTCGCCTTGGGCTTCAACGATCTTGAATCGCTTTTGCTTTATATAATCCAGAGCTGCCTTTGCATATAATCTGATTTTCCCCTTTCCAAACTCAGAGAGCGTATCAAGTTCCTTGATGACAGGCGTCAGCACCACTCCCGTATAGCTACCAAGCAGTCTCTTTAGTTCTCTATCAAAATCCACATGAAGCTGAAAGGGAATCATCAATGCCGATGAATCGAGAATTATTGCTGGTGCCATGCTATTCTACTATTCCATAGCCGATCAGATGCCACCTGCCATCAACTATTCTTGATATGGCAACTCTTTGTCTTTCGGAGGTGTAGAGGGGCATTCTTAATTTTGCTACAATTTTATCTTTCTTCACCCAGTTGACCAGACCTATGCTGGTGGCTGTTCCGACTGTGAGCATTAAACTTTCTTTCACTTTGATTGGTTCAACTTCCCGCTCTCGAATTGCCCCCACTACCTTTTCCAACAGATTTATCCGAAGAGACAACTCCTCTTTCGGATGGGGCAGAGTGCCTGGCCTTCCCAAAGCGCTTCCAACCAAGCCATCTCCTTTTGTGAGGGAAGGGTCAAGCTCGGTTCCAACTGCAAGCAGTCCAGAAGGTCTCGCAGCTTCAAGAGGTTTGCCCCCGTATAAAGAAACAATTTTGGTGAGCAGCGATTCCCATCTCACCCTACCCTTTTCCTCTATCTTTATACCGGGGGATATCTCTATCTCGTCTCCGACTTTGAGACGCCCCTTGACCAATGAGCCCCCTATCACTCCTCCCACCAGGTTGGAAATTGGAGTGCCGGGCTTATTTACATCAAACGATCTTGAGCAATACATCAAAGGAGACGAACTTTCGTCCCTTTTTGGGGTGGGAATGACCTCTTCTATTGTTTTTATTAGCGCATCCAAATTGACCTTGTGATGGGCCGACAAGGGAATTATTGGAGCGTTCTCGGCGACTGTTCCCCTGACAAAATCTTTTATTTGATTGTAATTTTCTACTGCCTGTTGCTCACTGACCAAGTCTATTTTGTTTTGAACGATAATTATTTTCTTAACACCGATTATATCCAAGGCCATCAGGTGCTCTTTCGTTTGGGGTTGAGGACAGGTCTCGTCTGCTGCAATCAGCAACAATGCACCATCCATCAAAGCAGCCCCCGAAAGCATCACTGCCATCAGTGCTTCGTGGCCTGGAGCGTCAACAAATGAGATCACTCTTAAAAGATCGCATTTTCCCCCGCAACGGAGACATATTGGACCGCTTGTGTAACAGCCCGCCTCTGAACATTTTGGGCATTTATAAAAAGCTACATCCGCATAGCCAAGCTTGATGGATATCCCCCTCTTCGTCTCCTCAGAATGCCTGTTGGTCCAAACACCGGATAGAGCCTGAGTAAGAGTACTCTTGCCGTGGTCTACATGACCTACCATACCTATGTTGACCTCAGGCTGAGAGGGCATCATTCTTCTTCACTCTTTTTGGTTTCTAACAATTCCTTGACTGGTTTGGCTCCAAGCTTTGTGACTTTCATGTTTATTTGCAGGGTGTTGGAAGCTATTTGATTGCCACAAACGCTCTTTCTCTTTCTT
>DUKC01000169.1 GCA_013329495.1 Thermoplasmata archaeon | reverse complement strand
GTGGGAGGAAGTCACAGTTTCTTAAATGCTTACAAACCTGAAAAAGCAGTTGTTGTAACCTTAGATAAATTCAGAAAACAGAAGATTGATAAAACTGTTATTTATCGGGTTCCTGTGTTTTATTTTTAGCTGAAGGGATGCGGTGTAGAAATGCAAGATTCCCTCGCAAAAGGTGCGGTTCGAAGAGGAGAGGGTGGTCGAAAGACCTCCTCCTACCCTACGTTGTCTCTCCCGCTTTGGTGATGGCATACTTTGTTAGAGGCGGTGCAATAAGCTCATTGATAATCACCGAGGCCAACACGGCATTTATTATTAGCATACCTATTGCAGGAGAGAATGCGCGGCCTGCCAAGAGGGCCAGGCCAACAGCAACCCCAGCAGTTGGTAGCAGGCCAAAACCCAGGTATTTTTTAACAGGATCAGGAGCGTGAGAAATTGTTGCACCCGCTTTAGCTCCCACAAATTTACCCAAACATCTGCCCAAGAAAATTATTAAGCCGATTAACCCTGCTATCCGCATGACTCCCAAATCAAAGCGCATACCTGCCAGCACAAAGAACATCGCAAACACAACCTCTTCAATTTCCTCCACAACAGAAAACATTTCCTCTCTCTTTGCCCAGTTCGTAACGATAAAACCCGCTGACATCGTTGCAAGAATGTAAGAAAGAGAGAGATCAAACCCTCCTTCTGCGCATTTGCATAATCCTATACATAGCACAAGCATTCCAAGGATTATCACCAGCAGCAGTTCTCTAGTTCTGGCAAGTTTGACTATTTTGATCATCAAATATCCAAAAGCAATGCCCAATCCTATCGATCCAAAAATTTGCACAAATGGGAGCGCTATCATCTGGTGTAAAGGAATGTTTCCCCCCGTTATTGCAGAAGACACACTCAAGGCGACGGCAAAGGCAATGACTGCGATCGCATCATCAATTGCTACAACAGCTAGCAAGGTAGATGTCAAGGGGCCTTTGGCCTTATACTCTCTAATTATTGCCATTGTTGCCGCTGGAGCGGTAGCACAGGAAATTGCTCCTATAACCAAAGCTACGGCAAAATAAGTTTGATAGGGCGCGGTGCCAGAACCTTCAAACACAAAAGGACCCAAAAGAGACAGCAACAAGGTGACCAAAATCCAGGCACCGAACGCTTGAAAGGGAACTATCCAAATTATTGTTTTTTCCAATTGCCGAAGATCCTTCAATCTTAGGCTCCCTCCAACCAAATATGCGATAATTCCCAAAGCAATGTCTGTAATCGGCGTTAAGCCCGGATTTCCAGCTTCTCCAATTATCCATTTTTGAGGTACAATTGGCGACAATCCAAGCAAGCTCCACAGAGAAGGGCTGAGCAAAATACCAATGACTATGTAGCCCGTAACTCTTGGGAATTTTACTTTTCTTGCCAGCACCCCCCCAAAGAAACCGACCACAATGATTATTCCTATAGAAAGGATCAGGTTCGTTTCCATCTTTTCTCAAAGGTTATTCCGAAGACTCTTCTACCTTAGCGATATAGGTATTTATTAAAGCGCTCAGGTTAACTTCTCCAATTAATTCGTCATTCTCAATTATAGGCAATCTACTAACCCTATGGCGTGACATCAGAGATAGTGCTTCTTCAATTGTGGCATCTTGACTACATGTGACCAGGTGCTTAACCATTAACTCCTCTGCAGTTTCAAATTCCGCGTGATGCCAGGATTTTGGTTTAATACTTCCAACAACCCAACTTCTCCCAGGCAGAGGGCTCATTACTTCAAGAAAGTCTCTCTCTGTGATCGTTCCAACCACTCTTTTACTTCCCGGTTCATCGACAATCCATACATGCTGTCTGCTCCTCAATATCTTCGCCACCGCTTCAATGGAAGCGCTTCTTTCGATCATAGGAAATTCCCATTTCATCACTTCTTTCACTAGTAATTTATGGAACTCTGCCCTGGAACCCTCTCTTCTTTTTTCTATCTCCTCATCTCCTTCCAACTTTTTCTCGTCGCTCATTAAGATACTCTAACATCTTCTTTCTTTAAACGCTTTTCTAATTGTTAAGGAGAGAATTGAGGCTGATAAAAATGCCAACAGGCATTGCCCAAGCGGAGGCTAGGAAAAGAAATCATTAAAAAAGGGTAAAATTAATTACATAAGAAACATGTATGATCCCAAACGATGGACCAACTGGTGTGAGAAGTACCGACCACAGCGTCTCTCCGATGTGGTGGGAAACAGAAAGTCCGTTGAAGAGCTGAAGAGATGGGCAGAAGGATGGAGGGAAGGAAAACCAAGCAAAAAGGGTTTAGTTCTGCTTGGAAATCCAGGGATTGGAAAGACGACAAGTGCCCTGGCCTTGGCAAACGATTTTGGGTGGACTGTTGTCGAGCTAAACGCATCAGATCAGAGGAGTGCTGACAGCATAAACAGGATAGTGAAGCCATCTGCGTTGAACGAGAGCTTTGATTTGGATGGTAATTTTGTTTTGGCGAGAGAAGGAAAGCGAAAACTCATAGTGCTGGATGAGGCAGACAATCTTTACGAAGGAAGAGGCGAGGGCAAACTCGGTGACAAGGGAGGAAAGCAGGCAATTGTTGAGGCACTGAAGATCAGTCAGCAACCCATGGTATTGATAGCAAACAACCAAAGAAGTCTTTTTAAAGGAGTGGGCAATGAATTGAAGAAACTTTGCTCTCTGGTAAAGTTTTTACCAATAGATCGAGAGAGCCAATTCAAGTTGCTGAAAACTGTTTGTGCAAAGGAAGGAAAGCGAGTTGAACCTGAGGTTTTGTGGTTGATTGTTGAGCACTCAAGCGGAGATCTACGCTCTGCTCTAAACGACCTCCAGTCTATCTGTACAGGAAAAAACGAGGTAAGGAAAACAGACACTCTAGCTTTGGGTTACAGGGAAAGAGAAACTGTTATATTTGAGGGAATCAGGGAAATATTTAGGAACCCTGACCTGAGGTTAGTTAGGAAAAAAGTCTTAAGCTTAGGGGAAGAGCCTAAAAACATCATTCTTTGGATCGATGAGAATTTGCCTTATGAATATCAAAATCCCGATGAGCTGTCAAAAGCGTACGATTGCTTGGCCCAATCGGATCTTTTTATCGGAAGAAGCCTTCATACCCAACAGTACAAGCTGTGGCGGTATGCGATAGACCTGATGAGCTGTGGGGTGGCGGGCGCAAGCAAGAGGCCGCGTATGGGCTACACACGCTATCAATTCCCTCAATGGCTCATAAAAATGAAGCGAACACAGCGCGAGAGGCAACTCAAAAGATCGATCGGCGAAAAGCTAGGCAGGCTGTGCCATCTATCCAGACTAAGCGCCCAAATCCATCAATTGCCTTTTTTCAGGCAGCTGTTCAAGAACGATAAGGAATTCGCTCAAGAGATGACCTCTCAACTGAATCTCAGCAGAGAGGAGATAAAGCTTTTGATAGAAGAGGAAAAAGAGAAAAAGGAAAGAAGCCTGTTCGACTTTTCGATTAAGCAGTAGCATTTAACAAAAACAGCGCCCTTATTTGAGAGAAACACGCTCAGTGTTTTCCCAATTTTCCAAAAGATAAAAGGAAGATAAAATTTACTATTCCACCTCGCTTTCTTCTTTCCTTTCTTCGCTCTTTTGGACCTCTCCCTTTATCATTAGGATTATTCCTACCAATATCAGTATTGGGGCCAAAAAATTCATTACTGCAGAATAAGTTTCATCTCGCCTTGCCATTTCTTCGGGCTCAAAAAAATTTCCGCTCATAATCTCATTTTTACTTATAATATTAGTTGGAATACTCACCGTTAAGAGAAATAAAGTAACCAAAAGAAGAGCGCATCCTATCCAAAACTTTGTTGATCCCCCACTTTTTCCTCTCATTTTTGCAGATGCCCTAGTTTCCGCCAAAGCTTTTCCTAATCCCTTTATCATCTTTTTTTCCTCCAGTACGCCTATCTCATTCCCGTTTAAAAATTTTTGTGTTGGGCCACCAAAAAGTATTATTAATACTCGGGCATTTTTTTAGAGAGGTGATTGATTGGAATCTTAACCTGTGGGATCGATGAGGCGGGTAGAAAATAGAAGGCAAAACAACCTTCTTTTTGCCAAGAGGCTCATTGATAGGTCCCTTAGTTGTAGCTGCTGTCCGCATCGGTGATGAAGAGAAGCTTAAAGCGTTGGGGGTGAGAGACTCAAAGGAACTTTTACCTCACCGGAGAGAGTATTTAGCAAATGAAATAGTAAAAATTGCGGGACATCAAATTATCAAAATTGAAGCTAGCGATATTGACAGATTTCGAGAACAAATCAGCCTGAATGAGATAGAAATTGTAGCCTTTTCTAAGCTCATAAATGAATTGGATGCAAACGAATATTTTCTAGATGCCGTAGGAGTCGATCTGAAGAAGTTTAGGGCGCGCGTACAGGCCAAACTTGAAAATCCTAAAGAACTGGTTGCGAGTTATGGAGCTGATAAAAAATTTCCAGTAGTGAGTGCTGCTTCTATTCTAGCAAAAGTAGCTAGAGATAAAGCAATAAGGGAAATTGCCTCTAGTCTTGAGCAACGAATAAATTTACCGTTGGGTTCGGGTTATCCTTCGGATCCAAAAACTATTCAATTTTTGGTGGAATGGATCAGGCAATTTAATGAAATTCCTCCTCATGTAAGGCACTCCTGGGCAACCTTAAAAAGGATTTATCAAAAAAAGTTAATCTGAACTAGTTAATTTTTCTTTTGACTCTTGTTTATTTTTTAAATTGGCATCCCTTCAAATTTTGGGTTAAAGATGAACAAGTCTTTTATTTCCATTTAAATACTTTTTGGAAAATAGAAATGCTTATTAAATACCCC
>DUKC01000016.1:910-5188 GCA_013329495.1 Thermoplasmata archaeon | reverse complement strand
CCTCCCCTGGCCTGGGTGGCGAAGCGGAATAGACCTCCTTAACGTCAATTTGTCCTATTTTTCCTAACCTAGATCTCTTAAATCCCTCGAATCTTCCCTTCACCTGATAGGCTATCGCATCCATAGTAAGGACAGAAGATGCTACATAATCCCCCTCTTTGAGAAGTGAGACGTTTGTTGAGCTTCCACAACTAAATGCGAGAGTGTTTGGGTCAGTCGCTCTTAGAACGAGAATCGGGATAACCCTTGGATGCCCGTCTTCTTTGGTAGCGATTACTTTGGCTGCGGTCAACCTCTCGAATTTCTCTACTACGTTTGGATGCATTCTTCCTTCTTTCAATTTTTTTCGCGATGGGGTGGTCACCACCCCTGAGATTAACCCTATTATCGGATTTTTTAGAGGGGTACAAACACTTTCTACGTCGATTATCCCTACCGATCTCACCGACCCATAGGCAGTGTACCTGATGAGAGGTATGTTTGAGATCGTATCGAAGTATTTTCCTGCCTTTTCAAACCCCCTGAATTTCCCTGTGACTTCATAACACTTTAAATTAGAGGTGATGACGCATGCTGAGACTCTGTTATCCTCTTGCAAGTTTCTAAGGCTCTTCCTCATCATCAAGTTCCCAAAGATCAGGGTTTTATCATCGTAGGGTTTCATAGTAACGATGGGCACAACGTTTACTTTTCCAGTTTCATCCTGTGTTGCCAGGAACTTAGCCGCCATCAATATATCAAAGCACTCTATGGCCGTTGGGGGCAACATTTAATCAGCCTCCACCTTGGTCAGCCCAGACCATCTCACGTTATCGAGCCCAACGTCCTCAGCAACCATTTTAAGCCCCTCCATTTTTTCTGTTTCAACTAGATGCGAATCCTTTAATTTCCATTCCATGTTTAACCGCTCATATTTTGACTTGCACATATTATTGAATGCTAGAAGGTCGTATCTCTCCGCTGTGGGGATATTTTTATAGATAAACTCCGAGATATGCTTTATGTTCTCTTCATTATCCGTATAACCCGGTATTATGGGCGTTCTTACCCACATTGGGATTTCATGGCGAGAGATTCGCTTTGCATTATCAAGTACTAACCCAAGACTTCCCCCAAGTTTCTTAAACCCCTCTTCATCTAAAAGTTTCAGGTCATACAAGAAGAGATCGACGTATTTGATTATTCTCTTAAAATATTTCCAGGGAAGAGCACCACAGGTATCTATTGCGACGTGAATTCCTTTACATTTAAGCTCGGGTAAAATTTTCTCAAGAAATCCTGTTTGCATCACTGGCTCGCCTCCTCCGAAGGTCACGCCCCCCCCTGATTTGTCATAAAATACCCTGTCTTTCAGAATCTCATCCAGAAGCTCATCTATGGCGTAGGTTTTTCCCACAAGCTCGAGAGCACCGGATGGACACGCCTCCACGCATTTGCCACATTTCGTACATTTCTTTCTATCTATCAACATGCCATCACTGGTTAAATTCAAAGCCCCTTCTTTGCATGCTTTCACACACTCTAAAGCGGCTATACACCTTATAGAATACCATACGAGACTGGGTTCTTTATTCAGTCCTTCTGGGTTTTGGCACCATGGGCACCTCAATGGGCAACCCTTCATGAAAACCGTGGTCCTTATCCCTGGCCCATCCTCCGTAGAATACCTCTGGATATTGAAGATCGCGGCTTCTGTATCTAAATCTTCGTCCCTCACAATCTTTTCCTGCATAAGAGACATGAATCACACCCGATGAGATTCTCTGGCGATTATTTCATCCTGAATCTCTTTCCCCAGACCAGCAAAGTAGGCATTGTAACCTGTCACGCGCACAAGAAGGTTCTGGTACTCCTCCGGATTCTTCTGGGCGTCCTTTAAAGTTTCTGGGTCGATTATGTTTATCTGAAGCGATGTACCACCAACCTCACCATACGCACGAAGAAGAGATGCGAACTTCTTCAGATGTTCTTCATCTCTTAGTGATGTGGAATTAAAGCCTATAACCTGGCTTGCCCCGTTTGGAGCGGTTTCTAACCCCAATTTTCCCGCAGAGCGTATCATCGCCGTGGGCCCTTTCTTATCCATTCCCTGTACCGGTTGGATTCCATTGCTTAGAAATGTTTCCCTTAACCTTCCATCCGGTGTAGCGGCTGTGTTTGGAGCGAAATCAATGAAATAATTCCAAGAGAGGTATCCTCCCCTAAATCTTCTGCCAGTATGAGGAGACCTGTATTTAAACACCTCTTCTGTCCAGTGGTTCGATACTTTTCTTGCTATGCTATCCACATAATCATCATCATTTCCATATTTTGGCGCTTTTGTGCTTAACATTCTCCTTAAAGCTTCGTTCCCCTCAAAGTTGTTTTTTACCGCATCGAGAATTTCTCTCATCGAAACTTTCTTATCTTCATAGACGAGCTTTTTGAGAGCGGACAGTGAATCTGCGGCGGTTGCTAGGCCGACCCCTTCGACGGTGATGAAATTATAAACAGGTCCACCATTTCTCACATCCTTGCCCTTTTCAGCGCATCCCTCAACCAGCGCCGATAAATACGGAGTGGGCTCATATTTGGCCCTTATTTCATCGGCCTTGCTGGCAATTTTTAAGGTTTTCTCGATGGTTTGGTCAAGTTGCTCAAGATAGGCTTTTTCAAACTCTTCGTATGAACTGAATTTCTCTGAATTGCCCGTTTTAGAGTTGATCCTCTTTTTCGTGAGCATATCCCTTCCATCGCTTAAGACTAATTCAATGGGCTTTGCAAGATTTATGTTAGCGTCCACCGTTCCACTGCGATCCTTCCCTTGGGCAGTATTCTCCAAACATCCCACGACCCCATAATCTATCGCGTCTTCATTGCTAAGGCCTTCCCAGAGCAGGGCCCTTATTACATTCTCATCAAAGTTCAAAAGGAAGGCGGAACCTTGGGTTTTTCTTATCGACTCGCAGACCCTCATCAAGAACTCGTCTGAAGTTTTATCGCTTATCCTTATGTTGCGCTTTGGTTCCAGCATATTCATGTCATCGATAACGTCGAGCAAAAGCCATGTTAGCTCGTTTACAGCATCTTTTCCATCAGGAGTGATTCCGCCTAGCGTCATCAATTGCCCAAAGCCAGAATTTATTCCCTGCTTTACACCCACAAATCCCATATAATCGTAGGCGTAGTTGTGCTTGATCCAAAAACATTCAAGAAGTTCTTTTGCAAATTCCTTCGTTATTTTTCTTTCTTCTATGTCCCTTTTATAGTAGGGGTACATATACTGGTCAAATCTCCCATGAGACAAACCCGGTCCGGGATATGATTCAGCTGCCATGACCAGCATGTGGGTAAACCAGACGGATTGTAGCGCCTCATAGAAGGTTTCTGCAGGTTCCCATGGCACTTTCCTGCAGATCCTCGCCATATCCAGAAGCTCTTTTCTCCTCTTTTCGTTCTTTTCGCTCTTGGCAAGTCTCTCAGCTTCCTCGGCGTACCTTTCTGTGAATCTCTTTGTCCCTTCTATGGATATTATCATAGCTCTGCAGCACTCTATCTTCTCTTTTTCAGTGTGCCCTTTTATGCGCCCCTCAATTTCTTCCTTTATTCCTTTAAAGCCTATTTCAAGGACTTTTTTATAACTGGGTATTATGTGGCCAGGAACCGAACCGCAGTTCATCACCCCAAAGTCCCTCAGTCGCAGCATCTCCTTGAACCACTGCGACTCTTCTTTCCACCATTTTTTAGCCTCCTCTCTTGTGAAACATTTGGATAGGGCCGTATTGAAGTGCGAGCCTACGATTAGCTCTCCTTCCAATATTTTAACGGGCAAATACTCTTCTATGATTCTCTCAAAGAAAATCGCTCTTCTCACAACCAGTGATCTTTCCCAGAATTTTTCAGGGAGATCAATTGGTATCGCCATCGATTTTAAGGAATCTCTTATACTGGCAAGATAAGTGAATAGATCAGGAACAACGCCCCAATCATGATATGAGTAGAGCTCATCCCAGTCAGTACCTGTGGTGAAAGGCATAACCTCATTTCTAAAATATTCTCTATCATAAAATGAGAAGTACTCATCCCTAAGTCCTTTCACCTTTTCAGAAAGTTTGTCGGAGGGGTCCCAAATTTCAGACATTTTCTTTCACCTATGATTGTCAAGTCTTTTCCTATATTTAAAGGTTTTTAAGGTGCATATGACAGAACACGCACTGAAGAAGCGTTTGTGAATAGAATTAAGAGTTACACCCCAATATCAGCACCCGAATATTACGTTGTCACTCCTATCTCATCTGC
>DUKC01000016.1:0-793 GCA_013329495.1 Thermoplasmata archaeon | reverse complement strand
GTCTGTCCAACTATCTGTGCCGTTGAGAATGCAGATCCGCCCTCTTTGCCCAAGAATTTCTCTAAATCTTCAGGCGTGGCCGAATCGTACCATAACGTCTGCTCTTTTACGCCAGGTATCACACTACAGGTTGCACCATAGGCGGCTTTGATCCAATCTTCCCAAGGCTTCCCGTCTGGTTTTGGGGCTGTTGCAGTAGAACTCTGAATCAATTGTTTTCCTTCTGGGGCCAGGCTTGGATCGTAGTTCGATATTACAGGTGCATAGATCGGCAGCACTCCAGGGATGAGGTCCAATAATGCCCCAGAAAAGTATATCGCTTCAAACGCATCAACCAGTTCCTTTAAATCTATACCCATGATTTTAGTGATATCAAAGAACATCTTTAGAGTTATGTTTAGCAAACCTAGATCTTTTGCAATCTTGGCAAGCCCTTTCAGATCTAAGTTTCCCGGTGAAATCCCCAAAAAAAGGGGACGATCTGTAACCTTTTCGTTGAGTGCTATCCTCAAACAGACCGCGGTCAATGAATGTTTTATCTCTTCAACCTTCTTCACGTATTCCTTGGGGAAGTGATCTCTCCCAACCAACTTAAATACAGTTTCCTTTACCCCTGTAGTGCTTATCACCAAATCTGATTCGAATTTACTCCCATCTTTGAGCTCAACCCCTTTCACTTTCCCGCTCTCGACCAGGATCTTTGCAACCTCAGCATTTGTTAATACTTCTCCACCCTTCCTCGCAACATACCTCGCGAATGCCTCACAAATCGCCGATGCCCCACCTTCTGTGT
>DUKC01000188.1 GCA_013329495.1 Thermoplasmata archaeon | reverse complement strand
CGACGATGCTGAACCGACGATGCTGAAAGATTTCCAACTGGCAAGGGTTTAGGTAGGGTCGATATGGTCAATAAAATAAGGGGAAAAATTAAAAAATAGCAGGGTCAAAAGCTAAATTTTCAAACCCCGCTTTTTAGATAAAAGATAACCGCTATTCCGCTACCTAAGGATCAAAATCTTTTCCTGCGCTTTTCGTAACATTCCCTACAGTATACAGGTCTTGTCCCATCAGGTTTGAATGGAACCTGAGTTTTCTTTCCGCACTCTGCACAGACTGCGTCATGCATTTCCCTTGGAGCTCTGTTGTAGCTCCCTCTTCCACTTCTTTCCATTTTTTCACACTTTTGCGATTCTTTGGAATCGCGATCGCTAAACGTCTTTGTGATATATATATTTTTACTTACATCACGCTGTCGTGTCGAATAAAGCGGTTTTATGCGGTTTTTTATCGGCTGGCCGGAACTCATACAGCTAACACGAGGAGCGCATCTGAGGGAAACGGCGTATCGTCAAAATCGAAACGGCCCCTGTTTCCGAATTCCAATTTGGTCACTCGCTTGGCCATCGAGGAGCGACGTGGTGACGGGTGCAAGATGCACCAACTGATTTAGACACATAACTGATTTATATCCTGAATCCATCTCAGCATCATGTCGATCAAGAAGGCAGGAGTAATCCTCGCTCTGGTGGTGATCGGTGCATTAGTTAGTAGTTCCTTGACGTTGCTTCTTGTCCCTGAGCAGAAGGTGGTAGAAGAAGAAATTCCTCCAGTTCAGTTAAAGGAAGATTTGGACTTTTTGATTAAGAGCATTGAAGAGATTCACCCAAATCCTTATGCTTATGCTTCAGAGGAAGAATTCGATGAGATGAAAAATGGGTAGTGTGCCAATTTACGATAGTTAATAGGTAATGGCTGTCATCATGCAGACCAGAGGGTATTAACTATCCTTTNNGAGGACACTACCGAAAAATGAGATAGAAGAAAAGCTAGATCACCCACTGACTCGGGTTGAATTTTATCGATTAATTGCACCGCTAATAGCCAGTTTAGACGATAACCACACTTGGGTTCTCCCTCCCGGGTTTGAAAAAGAAGCGCCTGATCAGGAAGCAAAGCCGTTATATAATTTCAAAATGATTGATAACGACACCGCATTACTCACAATAAATGGCTTTTTACATCCAAACGTATTTGAGATGTTCTTAGAGGGGGTGTTCTCAGAAATCAAAGAGAGGAATACAAAATATCTAATAATCGATATAAGGGAGAATGGCGGTGGCAATATGCTGGGAATTTTGCTTTTACGGCATTTAACTGAAGAACCATTTAGGGAAAAATCAAGGATAGATATCAAAATTTCAGAACAGTTTAAAGAAATTACCAAAGGAAATTTCGTTGGTACATACGATTATGAAGTGGTCGATAACGAACTCTCAGCATACTTTAGAGAAAGCCAAAAGGACGTTGGTATGAAAACGTCAAAGGCTGAAGTAGGTTCTATCCTAAGTTATGAACAACCTTATTATATACCAAAGCCCAACCCCCAAAGATTCAACGGAGATGTGTTCCTGCTGATAGGTGATCATACACGCTCAGCGGCCGTGACTTTTGCTGCAGCCATTAAAGACTTTGAGATAGGAAAAATAATAGGAGGAGAAACTGGAGGAAAAGCCACACAATATGGAGGCTATAACCCCTGTATCACTCTACCAAATTCCAAGCTTGTAGTATCGTGTTCGAATTCATAGTTCTTAAGACCTAGCGGTTTGGATACGAGAAGAGGAGTTATCCCAGAGTATATGGTCGAAACCCAACCAGAAGATTTAATAGATGGGGAGGACAGAGTAATGGAATTTACGTTGGATTTAATTGACTGATGTTTTGCGTTTCGTAATTATTTTTAAGAGCTATATCCTCTTCCATACTCAGGAGGGATGGGTATGAAACTATCTATCGATTGTGGCTTTTCCCACATAAATTGAAGAGATGACTACAACGAGTAGGAGACCAACTCCATAACCGTTGTGGTCTCCTGTTCCAACATCTCCCCCATCTGCTCCTCCGTCTCTTGCGAGACGCTCTCCATTCGTACGATGTTGCGCACATCGTAGCTGAACCAGACATCCTTGGTCACCGTTTGGCCATATATGTGCGTTGATGGACCCATGAGGAGCATTGGTTGTGCCTCGAAGTCCATTGTAGTGTCCTCCATTACCGACGTTATCCGAACGTGATACGTATCAAATGTTCCAGCTGGGACCTTGATAGTCTCCCTTCCTATATTCTGGATGACAAAAGCCGTAAACATATTCGCTTTTCTTCGCATCCCCTCCATGCCTCCCAATCCTAGGTGTGTTGAGATATCTGTTCCGTAATTCCTATCCCCGATCGGCAACAACTGTTCCCCCGGTTTTGGGGCATACACTATGTCCATCTTGATCAATTCTTCTCCCGTTACCATATCGAGTACATGGCTCCAGAAAATGTCTTGCTTATAACGAATTTTCTGCTTATAAATACCCATCGACGTTTCATTCTCTTGCCGCTCCTCCGCATCATAACAAGTCGTCATAGCGACCTCTCCCCCATCAATCGAGAACGTCGAGCGCACGATCCAGCACCGATGGCGTGGAGCGTCCCATATCTTCCTAAGGTCGACCACCTCAGACGTCACCAGGGTAGTCTGGTTTCCGGCGACCATCTTATAGGTCCACGTGTAACCCTTTTTCCAGGACACCTTCTCAGTCTCCCCAGCCATTAGAGGAGATGCCAACAATACCAACGCTATTGCAATGATCACGCTACGTTTTATCATTATATATATATATGACTACTCTCCTAAATAATTCGCGTGCCGATCTCCTTGGGGCCCCGGTTAGGAGGTAGATGGAAACCATATTATCGTTCGATAAGATAAGTAGGGGTAGGTGGATTGAAATGTTTTGACTAATTGACTGATGTTTTGCGTTTCGTAATTATTTTTAAGAGCTATATCCTCTTCCATACTCAGGAGGGATGGGTATGGAACTACCGATTGTGGCTTTTCCCACA
>DUKC01000123.1:5689-5856 GCA_013329495.1 Thermoplasmata archaeon | reverse complement strand
CTAGGCGATTAAAGCTTAGAAACGGCAAAACTTTAATCGCCCACCGGAAAATTGGGGCAATATATATACAAGAATGTTTTACCCAAAACGGGACAAAAACTCAATGATGAATAAAGAAGATTATATATTGACTGCGCCTTTGCCTTTAACCATTAAGGCACAATACC
>DUKC01000123.1:0-5534 GCA_013329495.1 Thermoplasmata archaeon | reverse complement strand
GAATTAATCTTTCAGCCATCCTCTTCACGTAGCTCAAAAATATTTACAGCAAAAGAAGTTCAGAAAGAGGCTCGAATAAAAATTAATGATATCTCTAGCATAAATAGGCATGTCAATGGTGTTTACATTGAGCTAAAAAATGGCGAAAAGCATTGTTTCATAATTAAGGGATTGAGTCAAGCCAAAGGTCTAGCAGAACGAATCAATATGATGGCTGGTCTAGGTAAGCAAGCCTAAAAACTTGGCAAGGTAAAAAAAGGAGGAAATCACGCACGTATGATAGCGTAGAGTGAACATCTTTACTTAATACTTCTCCTTATCTATAAAAAAGGCTGTAGTTAGAGAAAGGCGATAAGAATGAGGGTATCTCCGGAACAACGCAAAGCAGTAGTAGGTACGGTGAGCAGAGAGACATCGTAGCTTCAGGGATAAGCTGCTTAGCAGTCATAAGAATGCTTATATTTCGACCAGCGTTTGTAGTTTAAGGTCTGTGAGGAGGAGAATTTTAACCCATTTTGTCACACGACCAAATTTTTATACAGACGTTTTAAACTAAAAAGCCACGCGACTCACTCTGCAAAACAAATATCTGGAGTTTCTTGCTTGATTACCTAAGAAAAATTGACTCGTTCCACGATAAATATAAACGTCGTTCCATAATTCACAGAAGCCATGAAAGCAAACAAGTTAATAATAGCGCTAATAGTTTTGGCTTTGCTCTCCCCTTTTTTTATTGTTGGGGAGGCAGGCGGATCCCCTTTTCCAAAGAATTTGAAATACTATGACAAAGTAATATCCCAGGGGCTGCAAAACTTCGACCAGTCAACGATCAGAGGAGTATCTGTTGAAGACGCTCTAAAAGAGTTAGAATCTTGGTATAATACCCAGCTTGAGGTAGATTGGGCAAAGGCCATCGGGAACGACATGACTGTAAAATTCAAAGACGGGTTTTACATCATTGTGCTTGAGATAGGCCTACCAGAAGAATTTTGGGGCATAGAAGAAATTAGAGGAGGCAAAGAGGGCATTCCTTCTCCACCTTTGCAAATGGGCACAAGAACCCCCGCTAAGAAAACAGCCATCCTTCTGGGACCTTATGAATGGCAATTTGGCAAAGGACCAATACCCCACATAAAAGATGCTCTAGAGGGGATTGGTTATAATTGCAGAGTATTGTGGAACGAAGAAGTAGACGTTAGATGCATTGAGCGAGAGCTTGTAGAAGGAGTGCTTTTTAATTTTGGTCACGGAGGGGGAGGAATTCATCATGATCCAGACAATGGCGAAGAGGTTACGGTAATCTCCACAGGCGAAAGATGGACAGATCAAACTCCTTACAAATACCCCACAGAATATCAAAACTTCGAGATAGTCTGCACCCTCATCTCCCATGAAGGAGAGTACTTTGTGGCATACACTCCCTATCTCATCAACCGCCATTATGGGTATGGCTCCCTGCCAAATTCTTTGGTTTATATGGAATCTTGCAATGGAATGCACCATCCCTCACTTGGCGATGCATACCGCAGAGCGGGAGCGGGGGCCTATCTTGGTTGGACAGAATCTGTAACTGTTTACCATGGAAACAGGTGGGCTGCTAAGGATTTCGATTATTTTTGCGGTGGGTATAACGTGGAGCAAGTACGCCAAAAGACATCCAGAGATTTCCTCACCGGAGCTGAACTTGCGTATGTGGGTGATGGAACACTAACCTTAACCTAGTGTGGGAAGTCGCTGAAAAGAACTGCGAAGGGCCAACCGGCTCTTCAAACTCTATTTTTATGGATTTGCAAAATTTTTAAATAAAAAGAGCGACTTATCAATAAAAATGAATTCTTTGATCCTTTGCGGGCTTATTTTGTCCCTCCTCTTTTGGAGCGCAGCAGTTCCTTCTCCAATAGAACTCACCACTGATAAGGCAATCTATAAGCCAGGTGAAGAAGTGCATATTCGTATTAAAAACATTTCCAGTAAAGTTCTAAGAGGCTCGATAACCCTAACTATAAAAGATGAGAAGGGTAAGATAGTGGATGAATTGGTAATCCTGCTTGATTGGCCCCCCCTTAAACCTGGTGAAGCCATAAGGCACAAGTGGAATCAAAAAGGAAGAGTTGATGGTTATGGGCAGGTGAGCGAGGGAAAATATATACTAACTTCGAGCGGTGAAGGATACAAGGTATCCAAGGAAATAGAGATTACAACTCCATAGAGAATTTGATTTATCAAAAAGATAAATGGACTATTCATTTAGGAAATGAGGCAATTGGAATGCCAAAACCCAGAAAAAGAATCGGCAAATATTCTCATAAAGAAAACTGAGAAACAATATGGAGATTTTGGCCAAACCAATTTTCGCTCACGCTCAAAGGATCGACAGAACCTACACCGCTTTGTTTAAATCATCAAGCAAACTCTTCAGATCGATCCCATACATCTTGGCAACCTCTCCTATTCTGAGCGTGCCTAACTCAAAAGCAGCCATTGGACAGTGCAAGCACGGTAGGCTGTGCTTCTCAAGCACTTCCCTCGCTCCAGGAAAGTTTAGAATTTCGATCAGTGTCATCTCTTCTGTAATTTTGTTTGGCATTTTTTCACCTCCCCCCCTTCATTTTGTTGATTTTTCGATCCATTCCAGAAATTTTGCGCAGCCTTTCTCTATAGGAAATGAGACTATGCACGGAACCTCATACGAATGTACTTCTTTTACCTTTTTAAGAATTTCGTCAACCAATTCGGCTTTTGTTTTGATAAACATTGCAACCTCCTCATCTTCTTGAATCCCTCCTTCCCACCTATAAATTGATCTTATAGGGAATATGTTTCCACAAGCAGCCAATCCCTCTTCAATCAAAATCCTTCCGATTCTTTTTGCCTCTTCTCCATCTTTCGCGGTGATGTAGACAAGCACAACTTTCTTCTTTTTCATCGCTTCTTCTGTGTGCATTTTTTCCTATTATTCTCGATACCTCCACGTTTTATAAAATTATCTCGACCTTTTAAGCTTACGACCCTGCATAATTCCCCTTTGAGCTAGAACCACAGGCTGGACACTTCGGGTTCCTTTCTAGTTTGAGCAGGTCAAAAGTCATCTGCTCTCCATCGTATATTAACAGCTTGTTTGTGAGCAATTGGCCGATACCTGTCAGATACTTAATAACCTCGGTTGCCTGAACGCACCCTATAACCCCCGCAGTAGCCCCCAAAATTGGGACGATGCTTGGAGGCAAAGCCTTAGGATAGACGCACCTCAAACAAGCCGTTTTCTTCGGAATTATTGTCGTCACCCTTCCTTCAAAACCCTCAACCGCACCATGAATAAAAGGTATTTTATTTTTTATAGCAACTCCATTTAGCAAATATCGGGTTGGGAAGTTATCCATTGCATCCACTATCAGACCGCAATCTCCTATAAGTCCCAGCAGACTATCTTTTCCTATTTCCTCCGCTATCGGCTCAATCTCTACTTCAGGATTTATCTTTACAAGTTTTTTTTTAGCCGCCTCAACCTTTAATCTTCCGATATCCCGAGTTGAATATAAGATCTGCCTGTTTAGATTGTTCAATTTTACCCTGTGTTTGTCGATTATCCTGATTTTCCCGATGCCTGCTGCGGCCAGGTAGAGGGATGCCGCCGAACCCAAGCCTCCAGCACCAGCAACAAAAACTTTAGCCTCCTTGAGCCTCCTCTGTCCCTCTCTTCCAAGCTTTGGGATTGCTATCTGCCTCTGATACCTTTCAAATTCACGTTTCTTCAGCATCCTTCCTCCTTTATCCACCACCGTCTTTGTTGTCACCTGCCTCAACTGAATTTTTGGCTTTACTACCTTGAAGGTTGAATTTTTAAGTAGCTTTTCAGGCCCCCTATGTTTTTTTATTATGGACTAGCGAGTAGTTCATCGCGCAGTGTTCACAGCAAAAAACCAATTCTTTCCCGTCTATCTCTTTTTTAACAGGTCTTTCAAAGACTGTTCTTCCACATGTTGCGCATCTCATCGTTTTTTTTCTTATCCTTGCCGAGATCCTCCTCCCTTGTGTGTATGCTATCAATCCTAGTAGCACCATCGCGCACATTGTTTTTATTATGCCTACTATATCTATCATATACCCCCTTTATCTCCTCCAAGCTCATCTGCGCCTTGATTGACCCTATCCTCACATACAGAGAGGTTGCAATTGGTATCGAGGAGTGAGCAACCTCTGATCTGCCTCCAAAAGTTCCTATTTTGTTTAGTGCATTTTTTCATAACCACCCTCCCAAATGAATGGCTGAAGCTATCAATATCGAAAAACAAATTATTGAGGCGATGTAGAGCAAGGCAGCCTTCTTCCCCATGGCCTTGCTTATCACTAAGAATCCCGAAACATTGGTTGCAGGGCCCACAATCAAAAACACAAGGCCAGCAACAGGAGCCATCCCCTTAGCCAGTAAAGAAGCAGCAAAAGGAACAGATCCCGTAGAACATATGTACATTGGGGTCCCAATCACGATCATGAGAAGCATTGGCAAAAATCCTTCTCCCATGTATTGTTGGGTCAATTGAGTTGGTAAGAGGGCTGCTATTATTCCCGCCAACAGCAAGCCAACGACCAAATAAACGCCGATATCATCCATCACCTCAACAAATCCATATCTAAAAGTAGTTTTTATCCGAGCTTTGAGGTTGCGTTTGCATTCTTCACACCCCATAAATCCCTTGTGCAATCTATGAACTTTTTCTTTAGGCAATCCCGCCACTCTTTCCTCATCTTTTAAAAATACAAAGGCCAGCAATCCAGTAAGTAGAGCTACACCAAAAGCAGTTGCGATCTGCGCCAGCATAAATTTCCAGCCGATCATTCCTAGAATGAGCAATATGCTGGTTATGGTCGTCGCAGGCGTTGCAATGATGAATGCCAGCGTAGAAGCTTTGGATGCACCTTGTTCATACAAACCTATCCCTGTGGGAAGCACACCACAGGAACACAAAGGCAAGGGAATACCAACTATCGAAGCTCTCAACACAGACTTAAAGTCTCTTTTTCCAAGATAATTAAGTATGGCCTCGGAAGGAATAAATGCTTTTAACAGTCCAGCTAACAGAAATCCTAACAGCAGCCAAGGTGAAGACTCCTTTAAGTAATACCAAGTCCAGGATAAGACCTCAATAATCATTACTAACTCCTTGTAACCTATTTACTTCTCTTATTCTATTTTAAATTTGCCAAATGCTCTCCTCTATTTGCAATTTCTTTTTTCAATATAGGTCCCCCCCTTTTAACTCATCTCCAACATGCGCACACGCAAGAAATGCATCCTTCCTATGAAGCGCACCCGTAACGACGAAAAGCGTAACTTTGCCAACTTCTAATTTTCCTACTCGATGGATGATTGGCTCTTTCTCTGCTGCGGAGCAAGACCTCGCTTCGTTCTCTATTTCAACAAGCTCTTTTCTAGCCATTGGCTCGTACGCCTCATATTCCAAGTGCTTCACCTTTTCTCCTCTCAAGAAAGCCCTGACTGTTCCTAGAAATATTACAACAGCTCCAGCCTGAAG
>DUKC01000129.1 GCA_013329495.1 Thermoplasmata archaeon | reverse complement strand
CATTTTAATGATGGGAGGTTCACTAATTCTCTATACCTGTTAGGCTTCAACAAGTTACTCAGCTCTTCCAGATCGCTCAATGCTACGTCAGCCAGCCAGCCTCTTTCATAAGGTGATTTGTTCACCAACTCCGGAGAATCGGAAAGAACCTGATTGATTCTAAACACCCTCCCACTTATCGGTGAATATACCTCCGAGACCGATTTTACCGATTCAATGATGCTGAGCCCCTCTCCCTTTTGGATCTCCTCACCTTGCTTTGGCAATTCAATGAAAACAATGTCGGTAAGGGCGTGCTGGGCATAATCAGTTATCCCTATCCGTGCCTTATTCCCCTCGACCTTTACCCATTCGTGGCTTTTGGTGTAGAGTAAGCCGTCTCTCACTTCTGCCATGTCAATCTCATTTATTAATATACCCCTTTCTATTATTAAAACATTTTTGGAAGACATTTTCCTGCTTGGAAACAACCCTTTGATTTCGATCGCCTTAAAAATGACCCTGAGCTCACTCTAATCTAGAAGAAATCAAATTCTTCGAGCACAAGAATCTTGGGTATATATCCTTCTAACGCTTGGTTAGTTTAACCAGAGCCCAGATAAAAGGTCCATACGTTAATGCTATCACCAGGACAGCCATCAATAATATTCCAACATCCATCCTTCTCTTTTCAACCTCTTATTCTAAGAATACTCATTACCAATATACCCCCAATAATCAGCGGGTATGCCCATTTTGCCATGGGTTTCCACCAGCTCCCAAACCCTACAATTGCGCCTTTGTTTAGTTCCTCTTCAGCCTTTTCCGCTCCAAAGAACCATCCTAGCGCAAGGGCTGCGATAAGCGCTCCAATCAAGGCCAGGTAAACAGTAGAAAGATCAACTGCAAACCCAAAAGCCTCCTCGTTCGGAGCTAAAGCCGCTCCAATCAGAAAAATTAATCCTCCTGCCAGCAAAGTGGCTTTCTTCCTTGTCCATTTGAAATAATCACAGATTGCATTAACTTCCAATTCAAGCATTGAGACCGTAGAGGTTAGGGCGGCAAAGATAAGGGCCAAGAAAAATAGGAAGGAGAAGAATCTTCCTGCAGGCATTGAAGCAAAGACATGTGGTAGGGTAATAAAAATTAAACGAGGGCCGCTAGTTGGTTCAAGACCAAATGCAAAAATGGCTGGTATTATAATAAAGCCTGCGGTAATGCCCACTGCGGCGCATCCAAAAGACACTGCTATGGATGAACAAGGTATGTCTTCTTTTGGCTGAAGATAACTTCCATACACCACCATTATGCCTCCAGTCAAAGATAGGGAGAGGAAAACTTGAGAAAGGGCAGCCAACCAAGCACTCGGGGTAAGTTTTGAAAGGTCTGGTTTTAGGTAGAATTCTAAACCCTCAGCGGCACCAGGCAAGGTCAAAGACCTAATTGCCAAAACTATAAGCAAGATAAACAGGAGCGGCATCAATATAAGATTTGACTTTTCTATGCCTTTCCGAATTCCTCTTGCTACTATCAGAGCAGTTAGCGCCACAGCCAAAAAAAGAAAGAAGTACGATTGAGGGCTGTTTGCAATCAATTTAAAGAACTCTTTGGGCGCAGAAAACATTTGGTTCCCAAAACTAGCCAATAGGTATCTTATTGCCCAACCAAAGACAACCACATAAAAGCCTGCTAGCAAGAATACTGCCACAAGCGGAAAAACCCCCAGATATTTTCCATAAGGCATTCCTGATTTGCCAAATGCTTTTGAGGGGCCTCCCCTTTGCGATCTTCCAAGAGTCCATTCGATTGTCAAGCCGATAACTCCAGCCGGGAACAAAAGTATCAAAAAAGGGATAAGAAAAGAAGCACCTCCATAGATACCAACCCTGTAAGGGAACATCCATATGTTTCCCAAACCAACCGCAGAACCTATCGCAGCTGCAACAAAACTCACGTTCGATTTCCACTTTTCTGGCATGTAGTGAAGTAAACACAATGCAAGTTAATAATATTTATTAACCGATATGTGTTTTAGCAATAAGTGGTTTTGACAGATGAAAAGCGAAAGACTAAAAGTCGGAGTGCTATCCTCAGGGAGAGGCACAGATATGCAGTCAATAATCGATGCGAGCGAGCAGGGGAAAATCAATGCAGAGGTGGTTTTGGTTTGCAGTGACAGGCAGACCGCTCAGTGTTTAGAGAGAGCAAAAAAACACAAGATACACGCTCTTTTTGTCGATCCAAACAATCCCAAATACGAGAAGGAGATAGACACGCTCATGATCAGCCACAAAGTCGGATTGATAGTGGGGGCCGGATGGATGCGCATCATCTCTCCCTGGTTCGTCTGGAGATGGGAAGGAAAACTTGTAAACATCCATCCCGCGCTCCTGCCCTCTTTTAAAGGCGTTCACGCTCAGAGGGACGCTCTTGAAAAAGCAGTCAAGATCAGCGGGTGCACAACTCATTTTATGGCAAAGGAAGTTGACGAGGGGCCAATCATTCTGCAGGCAGCGGTCTTGGTGAGGGAAGGAGACACAGAAGAAACCCTAGCAAAGAGAATCCTTGATGTCGAGCATCAAATACTGCCGAGAACCGTGGATCTGTTCCAAAAGAAAAAATTGAGACAGAAGGGGAGAAAGGTCGAAATACTGCCAGACAGGTCGTGGAAAGAACTATATCCCGCCTATCCAGACGTCTTATACTCGGAAGGATACTGATGGAAGCTCTAAGTTGGCTATGCGCTCGATCAAAATTCGGTTGGAGGTTTGGGCTGCAGAACACCAAACTCCTGCTAGAAAAACTGGGCAGCCCCCAGCTTGCGTACAAGATAGTTCACGTGGGCGGGACTAATGGAAAAGGTTCCACATGTCAATTTACCGCTCAGGGTTTGATCGAAGCTGGTTACCGGGTCGGGGTGTACACGTCTCCCCATCTGGAGAGGTTTTCAGAAAGAATCCAGGTGAACAACAGAGAGATCTCAGAAGCCAAAATCAGTGAGGGTTTGGAGCTCATCAAGCCGTTGGTTCAAGAGCTGGAAGATCAGAAAAAGTATCTGACCTTTTTTGAAGTTACCACCACTCTGGCCCTGTGGTATTTCAAGGAGATGGGGGTGGACCTCGCGGTTGTAGAGGTAGGACTCGGGGGAAAGCTCGATGCGACCAATGTGCTGACCCCCGTCATCGCGTGCATAACAAACGTCTCCATGGACCATCTCACCATCTTGGGGAACACGATTGAGAAGATCGCAAGGGACAAGTCGCAGATCATAAAGCAAGGGATACCTGTTGTGACGGCAGCCAAAGGAAAAGCCCTCGAAATTGTCGAGGAGCGGGCAAAGGAAATGAACTCAAAGATAATCAAGATCGGTAAGACCGTCAAATGGGAAAGAACAAGCAGGGGTATGCACGGTCAGGATTTTTTGGTCAAAACTCGATCGGATACCTACAGATTGCACACCCTGCTCTTGGGCAGTTATCAAGGAGACAACATAGCCTGCGCATTATCCATCTTAGAGGGGCTGGAAAATCTTGGATTTAGCCTGCCAAAATCCGCCCTGATTAGGGGCATTGAAAAACTTTTTTTGCCGGGTCGAAGTGAGATCATTTCTCGTCATCCTCTGATCTTGCTCGACTCAGCTCACAACGAGGCTGCCATTGAATCTATCAAGTGCCTAATCTCGGAGGATCTAGATTTTGAGGATTTGATTCTTGTTTTGGGCATATTCAAGGATAAGAGGGTCACCCAGATGGTTAGGCTGATTGTCCCTTTAGCCAAAAAGATCATAGCGACCCAGCCAAACAATTCAAGGGGAATGGAAGCAACCGGGCTTTTAGAAACAGTCAAGCACAACACCCGGGCACGCACCTTTTTGAAGCAAAACCCTACAGATGCTTTCGATCTGGGAAGAGAGCTAGCGAATCCTCAAGACCTTGTTTTGGTGTGTGGTTCCCTGGCACTGGCCGGGGAGATACGAAGCCATGCTTCAAGATTTTTTGAGCTAAAAGGCAAGCGGGAGCCCCATCCTGCGATAATTTGAGCAAGTTTGAGTGATAAAGAGACTTAAATGAGGATTAAATGAGAAAAAACCTCAAAACAAGAATGGGAAAGGTGCAACAAATATTTTAAGGCAGCAACCTTTTTCTAATCATGGAAGAAGGAATTAGGCTCGTGGCTGAACTCATGTGCATCTCCGCGAGATCAGCCCCAAAGACCGGTGGAGAAGACTATTTAACCATAAAATTCTGCTCCAGAGAAGAAATCAAATCAATAGCTAAATCAATGATAGATTTCGGTGAAAAGCATTCTAAAGACAAATTCATAAGGGATGGAACCAGCTTGCTGAAATCCAAGGGTTTGGTGCTCATAGGACTAAAGCCCCATCCTCCCACTGGGTGGAATTGTGGAGCATGTGGCAGGGATTGTAAGAATTTTTCTGAAGGGTCAAACTGCGCCTTTAGACTGATAGACCTTGGAATCGCAGTGGGCTCTGCCGCAAAGACCGCATCTCTCCATAATGTTGATAACAGGATAATGTACCGAGTAGGCGAAATCGCCAAAGACACTAAGGTCATGAAGGCAAATTTCGTTCTAGGGATTCCGTTGGCTGTCACAGGAAAGAGCATTTACTTTGATCGATGAGAGAAATCATCAAACAAACGGTGAATCGAATCAGCGGTACGCAAGTTGGCTTTTTGTTTTTCCTGGTATTGGGACTATCAACGCCCAAACTAGCAATTCTTAAGGATTGGTTTTTTTCTTACAATCTCCCTTGTTTTCTATTTGATCCCTCTTTCCGCTACGTCAAATCCCAGCATCGGTCACAAAACCTTAATATACCCTAGACAATGAAAAAATAAGCATAACCAACCAAAATAATTTATAAGGAAAAAAGAATTAATCATAGACAATGGACGATTCTAAACGCTATGATCTGCCTGGAATCAAGAGAGTAGATCTAATCATAAAGGGAGGAGAGTGCTACTATAAGCTAGGAGACAAGCAAACAAAGACCTATTCAATCAAAATTTTTGCAGAGCGGGGACACCTCGCAAAGATTGCGGCCGAGCTGGGTGTAAAAGAAGTTGATATTGGAATAGCAGAGGACAGGCAACACCAAATAATTGCTAAAATTCTTGAAGATTTGAAGGCAGAGGATGAGGTAAGCAAGCTTTTTAAGCTCCCAGACAGGGGAGAAACCCACATTTTTTCGGTCTACCTACCTCTAAAGAAACTTAAGGATGGCAAGCCGCAGGACTATCTAATAAAATTCACTTCAGGGGAAAGGGGAGCGATCAACAGAACCATCTTGGAGGAGGAGAGATTCATACCCATGGAGACGGCCCCCTCTCAATACTTCTACCTTAATGATGAGAAGTTTCCAACACTCTATGAGGAATTAAAAACTATGCAGTCCAACTACCTCTACTTTGAGGACAAGATTTATTATGATTTGCTCGCCCTAGGTGCTGCATCAACCTACTTTAGAGAGATCTTCTCTTCCTACCCCTATTTCGATCTTTTCAGTGCAGAGAATGAAACAGGAAAAACAACAGCCATGAAGGTCTTGATATGGTGTTCTTTTCACGGCTTCTGTTTGCTGGGGCCCTCAGAAGAAGTGTTGTTTAGGACAATCGACAGCTGTCATTCAGCGTTAGGAATAGACGAGCTCGATAAACTCTATCTAAACTACAAGGAAAATGCCAATGTTTTTGCCTTGTTGGACAGCGGATATTCCAGGGGTTTGACTTGCTATCGAATCAACGAGGCAGGCGGTTCACCAAAGATAACCAACTATGATGGTTTTGGCCTTAAGGCTTTTACTAGAACCAAAGCCATTTCCAAAGAACTGCAGTCCAGAAGCATAATTATCAATATGTTAAGAAACAAGGGCTTTAAGAAGATCAATAGAGATCCAAGGCCAAGTGATTTTCAGTCCATAAGAGACAACCTTTATGCACACCGCCTGAGAGGCTGGCACGAGGTTCAAGAGTCCTACAACGGAATTGGAACCTCCGATTTTTTGCAGGGCAGGCTGGCAGACCTCTTCTACCCCCTGTTGTCAATGGCAAAGTTGGTGTCTGATCAGCTCTTCAGCGACGTTTTGGAATATGCAAAACAAGAAGAAAAGATAAGAGCGCACATTCAACTCGATCCGATAGATAAGGCGTTGATAAGAACTCTGGTAGAGCAAAAGCTAGTCGGAGAAGTAGAAGTAAAGAAAATAACAGACTTGGTAAACAAAAAGCTTATTGAGCAAGGCGAAATAGACAAAAGGCACATGGTTTGGCCAAGAATGATTGAAATGAAACTCAGAGGCTTTGGGTTCAGGCCCGGCACCCGCAAAAGGGACGACAAAACTAGGTACCTCATCGATAAGGATCGCCCAATGAGGTTAAAAAAGATATATCTGTGAATTTGAATTCTCCTTTTTG
>DUKC01000136.1 GCA_013329495.1 Thermoplasmata archaeon | reverse complement strand
TTACGAAACAAATCTGGGCAAAGTTATATGGAGTCCTTTGTCTGCTATCACAAGCTACAAATAGAAGCAACCTTGCAAACTAGGTGAAAAGTTAACAAAAGGCACCTATCCTTTACGTTTCATTTCCCAGAACCTTGCAAACCCGTAAGCAATGCCGACTGCCAAAGCGACTATTACTTTATGGAGCAACCTATCTCCTATCCCTGCTTCCATGCCACCGAACCAAAAATAACTTATTGGCAAGCTAACTGCTAATACCAGACTATTGCATAAACAGCGGATAGCAGTGCCCGAATTTTTTGGTCCATAAAAATACTTATCCTCTTTTAGTATAAAATCTATGCGTCTCTATGCGTCGGAATCAATTTGTTTGTGGCGTTCTATGCGTAAACGAAGTCTCACTGCAGGCAAAATTTAGGCGCGTGCCATAGAGCACACACTCTTGTGTTATGGTGAAATAAGCCAACAGCCCTATGATAGCAATAGAGAACAACTACTCATATTCGTCCCAGCTCTTAACTTTCAGGTCTCTGCTCGAATTCCTATAGATCGCTTCAACAAATCTTTTCGCGAGTTGTAGATTGGTGATCAACGGAACATCAAAATCAACTGCTTTCCGCCTTATGAGGTAATCATTATCAAGTTCCTCTCTTTCAATATTTTTAGGGATGTTTATCACCAAATCAATTTTCCCATCGACTATGTAACTAAGTACACCCGGTTCTTTATTTTCCAGTGGCCAATACAGGACCTCGGCTTTTACCCCATTGGCCCTCATAAAATCAGCTGTTCCCCTTGTAGCATAAAACTTAAAACCCATTCGATTCAAGATTCTTGTGCTCTCCAGGAACTCAGCCTTACTGTCTATCGGCCCAGTGGATAATAAAATTGTCTTTTTTGGTAGTTTAAAACCCACCGAGATAAGACTTTTCAGAAAACCCTCATTAAAATCATCACCCAAACAAGCCACCTCACCGGTGGAAGCCATCTCGACGCCTAAAATGGGATCCGAGCCTTTTAGCCGGGTAAAGGAGAATTTTGGCGCTTTCACCCCAACATAATTCAAATCAAAGGAAGACCGGTCTATTCTGGGAACATGCTTACCCATAATAATCCTGGTAGCCAAATCAACAAAGTTTAGCTTGAAAACTTTAGAGACGAATGGAAAACTTCTCGAAGCCCTTAAGTTGCACTCGATAACCTTAACATCATTGTCCTTGGCTATAAATTGTATGTTAAACGGGCCAGTTATATTCAAGGATTTCGCGATCTTCTTGGCAATCATTTTGACCCTTCTCATCGTTTCTAGGTATGTTCTTTGAGGGGGTAACACTATGGTAGCATCCCCCGAATGAACCCCTGCATTCTCAACATGCTCAGAGATCGCATAGCAGTAAAGATCCCCTTCCTTGGCAACCGCATCAATTTCTATCTCCTTGGCTCCTGTGATAAATTTGCTGATAACAACCGGGTGCTCCTTGCCAACCCTGGAAGCTTTTTTAAGATATTTTTTTAATTCGCTGTCGCTCAGAGCAATACTCATCGCAGCACCACTGAGAACATAACTCGGTCTGACCAAGACGGGATAACCTGCCTTGCCTGCAAAGTCTTCAGCATCCTCTATGCTAGTCAATTCCTTCCACACAGGCTGATCTATCTCTAACCCATCCAACAATTGAGAAAATTTATGCCTATCCTCAGCCTTATCAATGTCTGAGGGAGTCGTCCCGAGTATTTTAACACCTGCATTATGCAATGGCAAGACCAGATTATTGGGCGTTTGGCCACCCATCGAGACTACGACACCCAAAGGATTCTCCTTCTCGTAAATATCCAAAATCCTCTCAAAAGTAAGCTCTTCAAAATACAGTTTGTCGCAGATATCATAGTCCGTGCTGACTGTTTCGGGATTGCAGTTTATCATTATGGTACGATAATTCAAATTCCTCAGCGTTGCCACTGAATTAACGCAGCACCAGTCAAACTCGACCGAGGAACCAATCCTATAGACTCCGCCTCCTAAGATGGCAACCTGATTTTTTTCTTTAAACTCAAGATCATCTGCGTAACCATTATAGGTTAAGTACAAATAGTTGGTTTTGGCTGGATACTCCGCAGCTAGTGTGTCTATCTGTTTCACGCATGGTAGAATACCAAGCTTTCTTCTTCTCTTCCGCACTGCCAGCTCGTTGCTCCCTGTAAGCGTTGCTATTTGAAGATCAGAAAAACCTTTTTGTTTTGCTTCTTTTAGTGAGGAAGGGGGTAAGTTTTTGAGCTCATAACGACCCAGCCCTTTCTCTATCTCAACCACGTTTTTTATCTTATACAAAAACCATGGGTCAACCTTAGAGAGCTCATATATGCGGTCAATCGGATACCCTCTTCTAATCGCTTCTGCAATCGCAAACATTCTCTTATCAGTTGGCTCTCTAAGCTCTCGCTCGAGATCATTAAACTCCAGGTCATTGCAAACGAGGCCTTTCATCCCAACATCTAACATTCGAATCGCTTTTTGGAGCGCCTCCTCATAGCCCCTAGCTATCGCCATAACTTCTCCCACAGATTTCATTTCAGAACCTATGCTGAGGCTAACTTTCCTGAATTTTTGTAGATCCCATCTTGGATACTTGACAACAACATAGTCCAAGGCAGGTTCAAAGCAAGTCGATGTCTCCTTGGTTATAATATTCTCCACTTCAGTTAAGCTATTGCCCAAAGCCAGCTTTGTTGCAATAAAAGCCAACGGATAACCAGTTGCCTTAGAAGCCAGAGCTGAACTCCTGCTCAATCTGGCATTAACTTCTATTATCCTGTAATCTTCAGACAGGGGGCTAAGAGCGAACTGTATGTTACACTCACCGACAATGCCGAGGTGCCTTATCACTTTTATAGATAAAGCCCTCAATTTAAAATTCTCAGAAGCAGTTAGAGTTTGCACTGGAGCAACAACTATGCTTTCTCCCGTGTGAATCCCCATGGGATCAACATTCTCCATAGAACAAACAACGATGCAGTTATTGTGGCGATCCCTCACAACTTCATATTCGATCTCTTTCCAGCCACCAAAATACTCCTCTATCAAGATTTCCTTTGTGAAAGAAAAAGCTTTTTTTGTTATGTCTACCAGTTGTTCTTCACTATAGGCCACACCCGAACCTAAGCCGCCCAAGGCATATGACGCTCTACACATAACAGGATAGCCAATTTTTTCTGCTACTTTAATTGCCTCGACCACATTTGCTACCCCTTTGCTTACTGGAATCTTTAGATTAATCTCCTGTAATTTTTTAACAAACAAATCCCTATCTTCTGTATTCTGAATCGCTTCAATAGGGGTTCCTAAGATTTTAACTCCATACCTTTGAAAGACACCTTTTTCAGCTAATTCAATCCCAACGTTCAATGCTGTTTGTCCACCAAAACCAAGTAACACACCGTCGGGTCTCTCCTTCTCAATAACTTTTTCGACAAAACAAGCATCAATCGGTACAAAGTACACCTTGTCTGCCAGATACTCAGACGTTTGAATCGTTGCGATATTCGAGTTGACCACAACTGTCTCAATCCCCTCTTCTTTCAATGCTTTAATCGCCTGACTACCCGAATAATCAAACTCACCCGCCTGACCTATCTTTATCGCTCCCGATCCCAAAAGCATCACTTTCTTTAATTTCGTTTGTTTTTTCTTCATTGTTCCATCGCCCTCAAAAACATGTCAAACAGAAATTCGGTATCATCGGGTCCGGGTGACGCTTCAGGATGAAATTGCGTTCCAAAAAATGGCTTTGATATATGAATGATGCCCTCATTTGTTCCATCGTTGTTGTTGTAAAACCACTCCCGCCAATCCTCAGGCAATGTGTCAGAATCAATAGCATACCCATGGTTCTGCGAGGTGATGTAGCATCTCTTGGTTCCAACTTCCACGCAAGGCTGATTTTGACTCCTGTGACCATACTTTAGTTTGTAGGTATCAGCTCCAGCTGCAAGTCCCAGAATCTGCGAACCCAGACAAATACCAAGAATTGGAACGTTTTTAGACAGAGCCTTCCTGACATTCTTTGTTGTTTCGATGCATTTTTTAGGATCGCCAGGCCCGTTCGATATTATAACACCGTCTGCCTTTTCCTTTAAAAAATCATAGTTCCACGGGACCCGAATAATCGTAAAGTTTTTTCTTAGAAAAGCTCTCATTATGTTATTTTTTGTGCCGCAATCAACCACAACAACTTTTTTCTTGCCTTTTTTGTAAACACAAGGCGTTTTAACACTGACTTCCGCCACTAAGTTTCTTCTATCTGGGTCTTCAAATGGAATCTCTTCTTTGTCATAAACAATTTTTCCAAGCAACGTTCCTTTTTCCCTTAATTTTTTGGTCAGCTCCCTTGTGTCTACCCCACATATTCCCGGAACATTGCACTCTCTCATCCATTTTGATAAAGACTTTTTAGCATTCCAATGCGAGTATGCATCAGAATAGTCGGCTATCACCAATCCCTTAACTTGTATTTTGTCTGACTCAAAATATTTCAACACGTTCTCTTCTCTTTCATCGCTTGGAACTCCATAATTGCCCACTAAAGGATACGTTAGGACTAGGATTTGCCCGGTGTAGGATGGATCAGTCAAACTTTCCGGATAACCAACCATTCCTGTGTTAAACACAACCTCCCCGGCTACCGCTTTCTTAGCTCCAAAAGAATACCCGTGAAAAACAGAACCATCCTCAAGAATGAGTTTAGACTGTTGCATCTTTGACCCCATATCACAAGATTCTCATGTTAATATAAATTTCTTTGTGAAGCAAATCACATCTTCCAGCCACCAAACACGTCTCTTAACCAGGCAGCCATTTCGTCTAACCTCCTGGGGGCATGTGAAATTTAACACAGCCAAGGTGGGTTTTGGCGGGATGCGGCAAAGTCAGATACGCGCTGTGTGATGCGAAATCACCCCTCCTTCTTATTCATCACAGCTCCATTTCAAAAAGCACGCCACGCTTCTTAAATCCGCACTGTTTGTAGAACTCTCTCGCTTTAGCATTTGTCTCCTCGGTGCTAACCTCTACTTCGCAGCATCCAAGTTGACGACACTTTTCGACAGCGCCCGATAGCAAGTGTCTACCAATGCCCTTGCCGTGATGACTCTTTGCGACGATAAGCTCGTTAATTAGCCCAGAGAGACCGCGATGCAAAATTGTCTTGTGAGTCCCGAAGTTGACAAAACCTACCACAACTCCCTCCACCTCTGCAACCAGAAAATGAGAGTCAGTCTCGCTTAAAAGATTTCGACAGTTTTCAGGAATCAGCTTAGTATCAATGTCCTCAGTATCATCCATGGCTTTGACAAGTTCCAGCGCCAATTTCCCGATTGTCAACAGGTCAGACTCTTCTGCTTCTCTGATGAGAACATCAGTCATATCAAATCTCTCCTATCGAGTAATTTCTCCTAGCGTTTTCGTGTTGCACGGGGTCAGCAGAAGTTGGTTTGGTGAAGTTTTGTCATTTGCTAGCTATAGATTTTTCCTGATTTCTTCAAGGGTATCTCTAGCATCAGGAGCCATCTCAAAGAATTTGTTGAGTTTCTCGCAGGCATATTCACCACAATATGCACAATTTTTAAGACTCTTCCTCTGACCGCATTTTCTTATTTCACAAACTTTGCAGTGACCAACAAGTCTTCCACTCTCTAATAAACACCCGTCGCAGTTAATGTCCTCTGGCTTGACATCCGCATTGTACTGATTAGACCACAGCTCAGCGACTTTTTTCCTCTCGTTGTCATCATCCTTTTGAGTCGCTAAGAATGCGGGGCATTCAGTACAGACTATTCCGCAAAATCCAATCATTTTTTCCATATTCTTCCCCTCTTTCTATTATTTGTTTTAATCATTTAAATATTCTGGTTATTTTAAAGTTTCAAATCTAGACCGACATTCCAAGCATCACGCGAAGTTACTGTTCCCGAAGGGCTTGGCACTACATTCGCTGAATTTAAATTATTGGTGACACATTTAGAAAAAGAGTCCTAAGGAGTTGTTAGGCAAAGCATGTCCATATCTATCTTCTCCTATGCTCAATCTACAGATTAATCTTATACATTTAGTTGCTATGGTTTTAAGGATGCTACTTTCTGCAAATGTATTTCATAGCCTTCCTTGGCTTTCTGCACTTGTTCTTCAACCCATTTCTCAAATCTTATTTCTTTAAATCTTTTGTATCTATCCATTGTGTCGGGATCTGCATACTCCTTAAACTTGGAACATGGGAAATCTTCACATTCAAAACAGATACGCAATCCTTTTTCGAAACAGCATTTCCTTACTTCACATTGAGGCGGTCCTCCACCTTGCTGGCACCCTGGACATTTTGCGTTCTCGATGAACCATTCCAATCCCTTCACAAATTGCTTGAAATCGAATGCCCCTTCAGATCGAAATTCAAATCCATAGAGATCTGCAAATTCCCTCATCTGCCTGGCTGTTTCGACAATTAGTCCGTTATACTGTCCACAGCCGCCACAATAATCACCGCATGGGGCAACCAAGTCATATTTTCCCATTTTTTACCTTCCTATTTCCAATATTTTCTGTCATTCTCTGTCAACAACAGACACGCTTTACCTATCGTGTTAGGAGTAAAAAAAGTTTGTGGAGCAAAATTGGTAAATCTTTGTTTTCCTTCTTATTTCCCGATATCGGGAGCGGCGGTACTCTTCTTAATCAGTTCAATCTCAAAGAGGCTAGGCCACATCTTTCCAGTTACAAACAATCTGTCATTCTCTGCATCATACGCAATGCCATTAAGCACGCCAGCAGGATTGCTTAACTCTTTCCTGATTAATAGACCTTCGAGATCTATCCATCCAACAACTTTTTGCGTCCTGGGTTCAATTATTGCTATCCAGTTCGACTTCCATACATTGGCATAAATCCTCCCTTGAACAAACTCTAACTCATTGAGTTTAGATACAACCCTCTTATTATCCTGCACTTTAATCTTGCCAACCTCTTCAAAAGTGTCGGGATCCAGATAATGCAAGACCGCCGTTCCATCGCTCAGGATCAGATGCTTTCCATCGGAGGTAATGCCCCACCCCTCTGTTGAATAATTGAACTTTCGTTTTAATTCGAAGCTACTCTTGTTGTGAACAAATCCAACGTTGGATCTCCATGTTAATTGAATAATTTTATCCTTATGGATGGTCACTCCTTCCCCAAAAAGTTTTTGTGGCAGCTTACAAATTTGTAATATCCTTCCAGTTTCCAAATCTACCTTACGCAACGTAGAACTTCCATAAATACCTGTTCCTTCGTATAAAAAGCCATTTTCAAAAGCTAACCCTTGCGTGTATGCCTTTTGGTCATGAGGGTAAGTATTAACAACCTTGTACGTATAGACTGGGATAATGTCAGAAGTTTTGGAATCCACTGAATCCAAACAGGAGTAACTAAAAATTATTCCTAATAACCCCAAGAGTCCCATAAACAAGAGTCCAACGCATAGTATCGTGAAGAGACGGTTCATGATTACCTACCTCTAGCTTGTTTAATAACCTTCAGCTGTGCAACACCTATAATATTTGCCATTTCCAACAACATTTCCGGTGTTTATGAAGTTTTGCAAAGCAGAACTCAGGTAAGTGCAACATGCCGCGAACCTTTCGGATGTGTTGCATGCTGTTGACCGCTCATCGTGTTTCATTAGACTCTTTTTGCTTTGAGAATACTGCGTGAACCTCGGGCAGGTCACGCTTGCTGACGAATACTAGGATAGCATCTCCTTCTTCGAGCACAGTTCCACCTCTTGGAACAAGGAATTTATCGTTTCGACTGATAAAAACAATTAGACTGTCCTTCGGCAGACCCAGATCGACAACACGTTTGCCGATAACTGCCGAATTGTAGGTAACGACAAATTCAACCAAGTCGGTGTCTACCCCCTCAGTGGGGACAAACTCTAGGGGGTAGCGTCGTTTGCGCTCAAGTGGTGCATCAACCTTCAACAATCGTGCCACAATGGGAGTTGACCAGCCTTGAAAGAGTGCAGATGTGAGGACGATGAAGAATACAAGATTAAACATCAAATCCGCATCTGGTACGTCGGCAAGAAACAGAAACGTTGATAGAACAATCGGTACCGCACCTCGCAATCCGACCCATGAAACCATGGTCTTCTCCCTGAGACTCATTTTTGTGAAGAGCAGGGTGAGAAAGACGCTCACCGGGCGAGCGACAAATATCAGGAACACCGAAACAAGCAAACCAAGTGATGCGATGGGAACGAGGTGTGATGGGAAGACTTGCAGTCCCAGAATTAAGAACATTACGATTTGCATCAGCCACGCAAGTCCATCATGAAAGTTCATCAGGCTTTTCTTACGAACGAAGTCACTGTTACCCATAATCAATCCAGCAAGATACACAGCCAGGAACCCATTTCCACCGAGTGAAGCAGTTGCTCCATAGGTTAGAAGAACCATCGCCAGGCTCAACACAGGGTAGAGTCCCTCGTATTCTAACCTCAGACGCTTGACGAGGAGAGTCATTCCCTTCCCCACTCCATATCCCATGATTGCGCCAAGACCCATTTGTCGAACAAACAGCAAGATTAGATCGGGCACAGAAGCAATCGGATTGACCAGGAGATGGATAAGACCAATCGTAAGAAAGACTGCCATTGGATCATTGCTGCCTGATTCCAACTCAAGCAACGATCTCAGCTTCCCTTTTAGACGCACTTTCTTAGATCT
>DUKC01000056.1:540-5302 GCA_013329495.1 Thermoplasmata archaeon | reverse complement strand
TTTTGCTACCATCCCGTTCTATAGAGGTAACCTCGCAAGCTGAAAAGCCCGTTTTCTTGCACTCTTCAAACGCATCTCTTATCTTATCTGAATCTTCCTTGGCATATATTTTCTCAAGTTTTGTGTTTTTTAATTCTTCATCTGTGTAGCTGGATAACCTTTCAGCACAGAGATTTGTTTTGATTCTGGTTCCATCCAACGTGAACAGAGAACCCTCGTTCGGCCAGTATCTAATTATAGAATCGGAAAATCTCTTGCTCTTTATTATCTCTTTTTCATGCCGTTCAATTGATGAAACCATTTTGTTTATATTCTTGCCCATAGGCACCATCCAACTAGGCAAATTTTCTACATGAATTCTTTGAGTTAGATCCCCCTCAACCACTTTCTTTGACAGAAAACCCGTTCTTATGATCAAACCCTTACTAGTCCTCTCTCTGAGTTTTAGCTCATTGATAAGCTCGATAAGCTGAGATCTTTCGGTTCTGTCTTCAAAAGTTAGTAAGAAATTATCCTCGGATTGATTGCAATCAATAGAAACGAGCAATTTGTGCCCATCTTTTATTTTCCACTCCTGTCCAATATGCCCTTTTAGGTCGACTTTCAATCCGATTTCTTCAATGTTTTTTCCTACTAACTCGCTTTTTGAATATCCGGATAATCTTTCGAAAGAACTGTTTGCAAGCTGAATCTTTCTCTCTTTATTTAAAAAAAGTAAGGGAGAGGTTACAGATTCTATTAAGTTTTTCACTTATACCTCTGGTATTTTTTTGGGGTAACAACAAACTCACAATATTTGTCTCCTTTAGCAAAACACTTTGTTTCTTTTACTTCAAATTCGCTCTCAAACGCTACCGTGCAAATCCCTGCTCCCACTCCTCTTAGCCAATGACAGACAGGTTTTTTGGATTTTTCTTTGTTGTTTAAAAGATAGGATCTTGCTTCAAAAGAGTTATATATCCTACATATATTTTCTTCAGGTGTGATTTTTATAAACTCTGGAACTAACCAACCAAAAAATGTGCCGCCGCAGACAGAAAGCTTGAAGAGTGCCTCTGCCTTGATGCCCTTCTTTTTGTATTTTTCAGTCACTTCTTTACCATATAGGTATCCTGGCTCAAAGAGGCAGTCAGCAGCTATGTCCTCGCCAGCCACTTCTTCCATCGCCTTTAGAAAGGTATATGGAAAGGATTTTACGTCTATTGCAATCCAGTCTTTCCCAGCACATTTTATCTCCCCTCTCTCATTGCCCTCTCGCAGATGCTCATTGGCATAAATCTTTTTTATCATCTCTAAACTTTTTTTTCCAAGCTCTTCAATATCACTCATTTTATTATCTCCAGTACACCAACAGTATAAACTGTATATATATGAACTTTAAAGTATTTAACAATTATCTGTAAAATTTCTTTGTACCCTCAGTTTACCTCCCCCCCCTGCAAGTGAAACAGCACATGGGCAAACCTCATGAAAACAGATAAAGCAGGGGTATGGAATTTTATGTCGGAAGGAGACAGGATTGACTTTTTGCAAAGAATTTCTGTTCCTCTTCCCCCTACCCTTCTAAATGGTTCTTTCTTTGGAGAATAGTATTTGATTGATTTTTTTCAAAAAACTTAGAGAGTGCCAAGTTTGCATCCACTATCTCTCATTTTGGCTTGTATTAACAACCAAACTGAATTGAAAATGTCCTTAGTTAATCATAAAATTGAGTCGATATACTAACAAGAGATTAAAATAAATTTTCAAACGTTCGGTCAAAAGCATATTTGTTATTTATGAAGGTCAGAGTTTGGAATCAAGCGTAGTTTGATAACACTCTATTGTTTCCTTGTACGCCTCATCAAGGGTATTACCCACTGAAATGACTCCATGTTGTTTTAAGATGACGTGTTTGCTATGTCTTAAAACTCTTAAAGTTTCTCGAGCTAACTCAAACGATCCACAGGGTTGCCTCTCCTGGGTTTGAGGTAAGTCGTTTCTCTTTTCTGCTAATTTTAATACTTCTTCATCGCAAGTTTGGACGACAGCTTGAATATCATCGAAAGCACTGTATATTAACCAGTGAAGAGGCAGCTCCGGAGAAGGAGGGTCGCTCCCAATAATGACAGCCAAAACTCGTGAAAAATCAAAATCTACCACTTCCACAAAGTCGTTTGAGGTGAGTGATCCTAAATCCGCTCCTGCAGTTGTTATGACGACACGTCTTCCGAATCTAACGCTCAAATCTCCACCTGCATTGCTAGTCAATTTTTGCTTTGCCAATCTCTTGCCTACTCTTATTAGGGCCGGGATCCTTGGGCATCTGGAAGGTTCTTGTGAAACAAAAAAGGTTTGAAAGTTTGTTCTTCCTGAGCTTTTACTCCTCATATTTTCCTCTTGTGCTGTCTGTAAACTTTATCTTGCCTTTGCATTCCTTTTCTATTTCTTTAAAGAGTAGGGTATAATATCCCGCGTTGCTGTTTCTCTCAAACAGATTCTGCAGGTCTTTATTATTTCTCAAAGCGAAATTTATCTTTTCTTGAATCCCGCTTTTTAGATTAAGCCTGTCAACGATGAGCTCAGCTGCACCTGTCTCTACAAATCTTTCGACCATACGGGGAATCTCACCAATGCTTATGGAGGGATAAGCAGGACCCAAAAAGATGCATGTAGGTATACCCCCGCTTGAAAGTTTTTTGAGTGAGAAAAGCCTCTTTTCAATTGAAGGTGAATTCGCTTCGAGCAGTGCCCTATGTGCATCGTTTAGGGTGGTTATTGTCATAATCACTTCAACCCGAGAGAACTTCCTTAGCAGATCAAGATCCCTCAGGACAAGGTCAGATTTGGTTTGTATCACTATGGGCCAGTCCGCCTTTAGTATCTGTTCCAGTGAGTATCTTGTGATTTTGTAATCTTTCTCAGCAGGTTGGTAAGGGTCGGTCACGGTTCCTATTCCGATCGTGCCCCGCTCCTTTTCTCTCAATTCCTTTGGTAGTAAATTAGGGAGGTTTATTTTTATTCCCACCCACTCGCCCCAATCACTGCTTGACACGTGCAGCACGCTGGGTGCGTAGCAATATCCACACCCATGCGCGCATCCCCTATAAGGATTCAGCGCGTATTTCAGCCCTGCAAGGCGAGATTTCGATAAGGCAGTTTTAGAGTGGATTTCGAAGATTTTCATTGGGACCAGACTTAACAAAATCCTCTATTCTTTGTTGATAAATTCTGTGCTTGAGTACGGTGGAGTTCTTTACCCATCTTCTTACTGGAATGTCCATTATTCGGGAGATATAAAGCAGAGCATCATTGAGAGAAGAGAAAAGGTTGGGTTTGGTTGTTAATGTCTTCCGAACATTTTCACGCACGTTCCACACGCCTACCGGTAAAATGTAGCCCGGATGAACTTCCCTGAATATGACACAACCCGCCTGCCTTCTCTCTTTTTTAAGGGTCTCCCCCACCGCCAATCTTGCTGCATAGTAGCACCCTCCGATCTCAGCGTAGGTTTTTCTCCCTTTCCAAAACTCGTGGCTGGAATAAATGTGCGTTTCTTTCCCAAAGGGATTCCAAGCAGTGAATGGGTACCATGCCTCAATAAGCTCATAACACCATTCTAGGGGTAAAAACAAAACCGCCCACAGATTATCAAGATTCCTCCATTCGTAGACCCGGTACTCATCGATTTCTGGAAACTCTTTTATTTCTTTTACCAATTCTTGTCCAACGATTGAATCGACCGCCGTGATTGACCATCTGGTTGGGACAAACCTTCTTTCTTTTTTTATTCCAAAGCCACCGACGCTGAACGCTTTCTGAATTTTTGAAATTAGCATCTTCGAATTATAGAGTTGAAAAACAGCGTCTTTTGACTTTAAGTCTGTGTCTCCATGGGCTTTTTCAACTCTCTGATCCCACTTGAGGTTTCCCATCTCAATTTTGGACAACGGAGCAGATGGTCCATAGGGCTGAACAGTATCGGACAGGACCAACCTGCCCCTGGGTTTCTTTTCAAACTCTGCATCCATCACTATCGGCGATTCTGAGAATGCTATCTCTTTGGTTTGCTGAATGATTTTTTCTTCTGTTTCGACGTCTTTTACCCCTATTCTATATTTTCCACGAATTAGTTGAGAACGAAAATCAATAAATTGATCTATGCTGCAATCAATCCATTCCTCGGGAGTATCCATGAAAGATGTGTCCCCCAATTTTGGAGGGAGCATTGGACCAACAAAAACTTTTGGATATCCCCACCTACCAATGAAAACCGATGGAGGAGATGCCCCTTCAATCTGCAAAGAATCGATAAGGGAAAAAACCCTCGTTTTGGAATAATACCGTGCTAATATTGGGCACCTCTCTTTTCCACAAAGTAGCTTTGTGCCCCTGCAGAGTATACACCTCTCCGACCCGCCAAGAGAGTTTTTAAAAACCTGTTCATACATCTAATTAATAAATGAATTCTCACCTATAAAAGTATTCATTGGCAATATTAAATTTTCATTTTATACCCTTTTCAATATTTGCTAAACTTATTTTTCCAATAAAGTTTAACAATTTCTCTCTTATCGTGTGCTTTCTTCCTTTGATAATCACGTCGCCTCTGTCTGTATTCGTCTTTTGTCCAATAAAGAATAGTGCCTGGGTGAACTCCAAATTTCATTGCTACCTCTCGTAGAGTATTTCCTTTTAATAGCTTTTTTGCTTCGGCTATTTGTTCATCTGTTAATTTTCTACTCGTTGTCTTTTTTTTCATTCATTGCTTTGAGCAATTTAT
>DUKC01000056.1:0-385 GCA_013329495.1 Thermoplasmata archaeon | reverse complement strand
TGGGATTGGCAGGGTTGATCGTTATGGCTGCGTTGAGCGTTCCAGCAACCGCACGAGATGTAAGTCAGGATGAGGCGAAAAAAATAGTAAAAGACGCAATGAAAGAAGTTACTATTGAATATCCGAGAATAGAAAGAGAGTTCAATCATGTTGAAATTGAATTTAAATTGCTTTACAAGGGAATGCCAATAGGTGATGTCGAAAGGAGATATGGGGATGTTACAAGACCTGACTCAGACTATGCATATGCCTTCAAAAAAGAGTTGCAAGAGTTGCTACCCTCGGCAAAGATAACATACTGCAAATATGACAGAGAAGATAAGGAATGGGAAGTTTCCGTTTATCTAGCATCTCATATTGATATGGATGAGATTAAGGTAGATTC
>DUKC01000215.1 GCA_013329495.1 Thermoplasmata archaeon | reverse complement strand
ATGAAGGAAAAGTTGGAAGCCCCCTCCAAATCTTTGATTTGGTGGTGGGAGGATGTCACATCACTTCAATCTAATCAAATAAGAAACCTTTATAAAAAGTCGGAATAGGGGTGAACAATCTGGAATTCTTCTTTGACGCTGTTGGTGGGTTCGAAGCGGCACGCCTTAAACAAGAATGCGATCACCTCTATGAGGAGAAAGAAAGATGTTAATAAAAGATATTATGCAAACCAACCTTATAACCGTTGATAAGGATGAAAGCCTGGCAAATGTGGTAGAACTGATGAAGAAACACAACATCACTAAATTTCCTGTGATGGATAAAGGAAAGTTTGTTGGAATAGTCAGCGATGAAGAAATAGTCAACAAATTAGGGGCTATAAGACAGAGAATGATCTCCGCATCTTCGTTGAAGGTGTCCTCGGTTACTATCAAAGAGGTGAGGTCTGCTGGGCCCCTGACAAATTTAAATGATGTGGTTGAAACCTGTAAAAAGGGAAAAATCGGAATGTTGCCAATACTCGAGAATGGAGAACTAAAAGGGATTTTAACAAGATCCGACCTTTTAGGGCTGGTGCAATCGGATAAGCCACTTGGCGAGGTAATTAAAAAGGAGGTATACTCAGTTTTGCCAGATGACAGGCTTGTCCACGCTAGAAGGATTATGATTGACAGAGGGGTGGAAAGGCTTCCGGTTCTTGGAGCGGGAACGGTGATCGGCATAATAGGCTCGATGGACATAGCGATGTTTTTGGCATATTTCAAGGATCATGTGCCGGTTAGGTACCAGAAGGCAAGAATAAAAAATCTCAGGGTCGAAGATGCGATGAGGAGGGATGTGGTGGTTGCTGAGGAAAACCAGACTGCGAGGGAAGCTGCAAAAATTATGGCGAAGGAGAACATTGGCTGCCTGCCAGTGGTTGATACAGAACGAAAAATAAGGGGAATTATAAGCAGGACGGACCTCATAAGATTGATTTGAGTGAACTGCCCCCCAGCTATCACAAGGGGACTTCTTGGCTTATAAGTTAAAAATTATCGGGGTAGAAAGTAATTGGTTATTGTATTTCACCTGTAATGTCAGATATTATTCAGAACTTTTGAGACCGTAGATATCGTTCGTCTTGCCGGACGTCATCAAACACACCACACTGAAGAGTGGAAGGAAAAAGCCAGGAAGTACGGCTTTTGTTTAAGGGGATTTAAATGCTTATTTATTATAAAAAAGCCTGTGACAGGAGAAGTGAAAAGTACAACAATTAGAAAAATGCAGAGCAATAAACCCCTTTTTTAGGAATGCCTAAGAACAGATTACTTCAGTCGGAAAACCCAAAAAAGAAATGAAAAAGGTACTTTGAACGTACACTAAATTTACTCAGAGAGAAAGCTCCCTTCCCTTGCTTTTCAGGAATGTCACCCCCGCCTCACCATAAAATGGCAAGGCTTTCCCCTCGAGGGGAAAAAAACGCCTGCGGCGTTTTAGCAAAATTATTCACCCCAAAGGGCGGGGCTTTAAACTCAAAAAAGAGCGTAAAGCCTTCAAATGAGTTTCTTTGAACTCAAAACGATTTTGGTTTAGTTCAATTGACGATAATCGAAAAGATTTAAATAAACAGCACTTTACTCTTTATACCTGTGGAAACTGACCCCTATAAACTGCTGGATAAATGGTTGAAAACCAAGAAATTTAATGTGATAGGCAGGGGCATGGAAAGAACAGATGCCCTTGACAAGGTTCTCGGTCGAGCGAAGTATGTGGAGGATTATTTTTCAGATGGGATGCTGTTTGGAAGTCTGGTTAAGAGCGAGCAGTCTCACGCACTCATCCAGCACATAGACATATCGGGGGTGGAGCACCTGTCAGATTCGTGTTCGGTCTTCACGGCAGAGGACATACCAGGAACAAACGAAGTGGGCTACACGATTCCTGACCAGCCTCTGCTTGCTGCCAAGAAGGTTAGGTTTCACGGCGAACCAATAGCCTTGGTGGTAGCCGAAGACCCTGACCTCGCAAAGGAAGGGACAGAACTCGTAAAGATTAGATACAAACCGCTTAAATCAGTCTTTGACCCTCTCGAGGCGATCGACTCCAAGATCCGGGTCCATGAAGAACAAGGCTCAAACATTGTCCTTAAAACGCATTCGTCAAAGGGCAACATTGTTGAGGGATTCTCTAAGTCCGATGTTCTTGTGAAACACACTTACAGAACCCATTACCAGGATCACGCGTACCTTGAAACCGAAGGTGCTGTAGCATTTCCCGCTTCCAATGGAGTGAGGGTCATTGGTTCAATTCAGTATCCTCACCTTGCCCAGCAAATCACCGCAAGGGTTCTGGGCATTGGAACAGACCAAGTGGAGGTGGTTCAGGCCGTCGTCGGAGGGGCCTTTGGCGGGAAGGATGACATGGGCCCTCTACTCTGCGCTCAGGCCGCTTTGATTGCCTTCAAGCTGGGCAAACCAGCAATGGTGACGTACTCAAGGGAAGATTCAATGATTGCCCATTGTAAGAGGGACCCCGCCGTAGTGGAGTACAAGTCAGGCGCAACCAGAGATGGAAAACTCTCGGCAATTGAGGCTAGAATTATCTTTGATTCCGGAGCCTATGCAAACAGAGGGCCTTTTACCCTCTGGAGGGCGACAATGCACGCTTCCGGTCCTTATGAGGTGCCAAACGCGAGGGTCGAGGGTTATCTGGTGTACACAAACAAGGTTTTCCAGGGATCCTTCAGAGGATTTGGAAATCCGCCGGTCCAGTTTGCGGTTGAATCGCAGATGGATGAACTGGCTGAGAAACTCGGCATGGATCCGTTGGAGTTCAGGCTAAAAAACATACTTAGAAAGGGTTCCCGCACTCTCACCAATCAGCTGCTCGAAGACTCGGTTGGAATAGGCGAGGCGCTTTCAAAGGCCAAAGAAAAATCGAATTGGAAAGAAAAGAGAACGGAGTACAGGAAGGCTAGTGGGGACAAAGTCAAGGGGATCGGAGTAGCGTGTGGATGGCATGGGATAAGCACGAGCCAGGGGGTGCCGGACTGGTCAAATGCGCTGATAAAGATCGACAGGGAGGGGAAGGTCGCGGCTTACACCGGAATAACCGAGATAGGTCAGGGAACCCACACGGGACATGTGCAGGTAGTCTCGGAGGTTCTGGGCATACCAACCGACCTAATAAAAATAGAAGGAGGGACCACCGCCGCACCTGACACCGGAGCCACCCACGCATCAAGAGGAATGAGCGTAGGAGGTATAGGATTAATTCTGGCGGCCGAAAAGCTAAAACAAAAAATGGAGAAGACCGCTGCAAGATTGTTGGCCTGCACTTCCAGCCAGGTGCGATTTGGGAGGGGTCTGGTCTTTTCGGCTAAGTCGCCAGAGAGATCAATCAGATGGAATGACCTAATTGAAGAGTGCTACAAGGAGAAGATAGAGTTAAGCGCTGAGGGGTACTTTGGTCTGCCAAAGGGAAAGTTTGATGGGAAGAAGGGTCAGGGATTTGCCTATCCGACGTTCAGTTATATTGTGAATGTGGCTGAGGTTGAGGTGGATCTAAGAACAGGAATGACAAAAGTCTTGAGAATATGGCCTGCCTTGGCCAGCGGCAAAATAATAAATCCTGTTCAGGTTGAGGGGCAGGTTGAGGGGGCAATCGCTCAGGGTTTGGGTTACGCCCTAATGGAAGAAATAGCCCTAAAGGATGGAGTGGTGCTGAACCCGAACTTTACAGATTATCTCATTCCAACCACATTTGACATGCCTGAGATTGAGAAACCCATATACGTGGAGGATCTGTTCAGATACGGTCCATTCGGAGCGAAAGGAGTGGGAGAGATGTCTCTCATACCGACTCCTTCGGCCATATCAAACGCCGTTTATCACGCAACAGGTTCAAGAATAAGGGAGTTGCCTGCAACTCCTGAGAAACTTTACTGGACCATAAAAAGTGCGGCAGAATCCAGAACAAAACAACGAAAAGAGGGGACATCTCCCTGAATTAGAGAAGGAAACAAAAATGTTGCCTAGATTTGAATACGTAAAGCCCGATAGATTGGAAGAAGCACTGTCCTTTCTAGACATGCACAGCAATGAAAGCAGGATTATCGCCGGAGGAACGGATTTGTTGGTCAAGATGAGAGAGGGCAAGACAAGGCCTTTGTGGGTAGTTGATCTGTCAGGAATAAGGGAGTTTGGGGGTGTGGAGTTGAAGAGCGAAACGATCTCTATTGGGCCCCTGGCCACCATCAGAGAAGTAGAAGAATCCCCCCTAATAAGAGATAAAGCCCCGATGCTGAGTGCCGCATTAAAAGAGTTTGCCTTTTGGCAAATAAAAAACATGGCAACTCTAGGCGGAAATCTATGTAATGCCTCTCCAGCATCCGATCTTGCTACGCCATTGCTTGCTCTTTCTTCCAAGCTCAGATTCTTGAGCCTGAGAGGGGAGAGAATAATTCCCATCGATGATTTCTTTTTGGGCCCGGGAGAGACTGCTATCAGACAAGATGAGATTCTTGCCGAAATTTTAATACCAACTCCAAAGAGCAAACTTTGGGCTTTCAACAAGTTAGGCAAGAGAAGTGCTCACGTGCTTTCGATCGTTAACGTGGCTGCTGCTATGGAGATTTCGCAAGACCGATGCGAAGACCTGCACCTCGCCTTAGGCTCAGTAGCCCCAAAGCCCGTGAGGGCAAAAGGGGTTGAAAACTATCTCAAAAATGCTGCACTTTCAGATAAGCAGATCTGGGAAGCAAGTAAGAAAGTTGTGAACGACATAGATCCTATAAGCGACTTGAGGGCTTCTGCGGAATACAGAAAAGAAATGTCTGTCAAGCTGACCGAAAAAAGCATAAAAGATGCGATGGATAGGGGGAAAACATGAAGGAGGGAAAAGTTTTGGTTAGATTCAGATTAAATGGAAAGCCTGTCGAGACGTTCACTAAACCAAATGATACACTGCTTAATCTTTTGCGGAGAAACTTGGGAATAACGTCAGTAAAGAGAGGGTGTGAGGTTGGCGAATGCGGGGCCTGCACCGTTTTGCTTGATGGAAACCCGGTTGTTTCTTGTTTGATTCTTGCACCGACAGTAGAAGGAAAGGAGATCACTACCATCGAAGGAATTTCAAAGGAGGGAGAACTCCACCCCCTTCAACAGGCTTTTATAAAGGCAGGGGCGGTTCAGTGCGGTTTTTGCACCCCTGGAATGATTCTAACAGCGAAGGCTCTACTCGACAAAAACCCCAACCCGTCTCTCCGAGAGATAAAAGAGGCGATCCAGGGTAACCTCTGTAGGTGTACAGGTTATACAAAAATAATTCAAGCAATTCAACTGGCATCCAAGGAAATAAAATCTTCATGCATTTCTGATTGAGAATTCATCTGCTGCTTAGATTTGACACAAATGATGCAAGATTTCTTCCAATTCACGAAAGTTACTTGCTGACGCTCATGGATTTAGGTAGGCACGTACTTGAAAGCCTCTTTTTCTCTTTCAGTGATCTCCAAACCCAAAGCCTCTCTTATCTGTGTGGCCTGCTGAGCTGTCGCGAAAGGGGGGCATCCTGGCATTAGCAACACCTTGCCTTTTAGATCGCCTTGAGTGAACAACCAGTAAGAGTTTCTAGTTGAAAATGTCGCACAGTCTCCAAAGACGATCACTATTCCTTGTTCACAGAGTTTTCTTAGCTCGTTCAAATCCTCAGGCAAGGGGGGATTTAGCCCGACAAAGAAAAGGAGTTTTTTGTTCCTGCGCTTAAGCTCATCAAAAAGATCAGTATCCTTTAGCATATAGAGAGTGAATTTTATCCATGCCAAGCAGCTTCGATCTGCAGCTCCCTCATACACCACAACATTTTCAAAGTGAGGAGCGATTATTTCGCAAGAAGCCATCTTGAATCTTTTCTTGACTTCATCTAAACTTGCTCCAACAATCCTTATTTTATTTGGATCTCCCATGCCCAATCCCTGCGAATGAGCCAAAGATATGGGACCAACCTCATAGAGGGGATATTCGAATCCCATTGATTTCGCCGCTATCGCGTCTGTGGCGACTGGATCATCTCCTACAATAATCACATTCATATCAACAGGATTCCCATGAATCGGTCCGTCTCCTTCCATACCTTTTATCCCGTCAACAACGCAGAATGGTATTTTTTCTCTGAAAACTTTCATCAAATCGATAAGTTTTTGCCAGAGGTCTGACCTGTGCCACCTCACCCTATCGGTTCCGGGTTTCACCAGGGCGTGCAGAACCTTCATAGAGCATGTTATCCCTCCCCCTTCCATACTCGTTTTAAGTATTGGAATCGGAATTATTTTGTCGACTTCCAATGCTAACTTTGAAAGCTCCGCTTTTTTCATTACCACTGCATCAGGTATTTCAGTTATTTCCCAGCCCTTCTCTTCTAAAGCAACGGCCTCAATATTGAGTTCTTTGGCAAGATTGAACACTCCGAGCAAATCCATAACATCCCTTGTGGTCATCCCCTCTCGCCACCAATGGGTCATTGCTGAGGAGCTTTCTCCGATTATTGGTATGCCCCCCGCTTCCTTCACTAGAGACGCCACCGCTCTGATGACCCTGAGGTCTGTAGTAACAGGCGGAGGACGGGGACTCACAAAGTTTGGTTTTAGAAGAACCCTTTCTCCTTTTTTGATAAATTTCTCGATTCCGCCCAACTTTTCAATAGCTTTCTTTAATGCTTCTTTAACCTTTTTATAATCCAACGGAGTTGATACTTTAGACAAAAACACGCTTGCCATTTTTCACTCTCTTCCTAAACTACAAAGAACATCCGTTTATTTAACCTTATTCTACTCTTACTACAATTTTTATTGGGTCCCCTTTGTAGGTATCAGCTATTTCATAAGCTTCTTTTATGTTGTCAAGGGAAATCTCATGGGTTATGAGCTTTTGAAGCTGCAAATCATGGGACTTTATCACTTCAAGAGCTTTTCTCAAGTACACAGTGGATCCAGGATTTAGTATGCCAATTATTTCTTTTTCCAGTGCCTCAACCCATCTTAAATCCAACCTGACCTCTTCTTTTGGCACTGCAATTTGAATGTGCTTTCCAAAAGGTCGAACAGAATCCAGCGCACTGGAGATCACCTCGGGCACGCCACTTGCTTCTAAAACCACATCAACCCCCAACCCATCGGTAAGCTCCCTTACTCGCTTTGCAAGGTTCTTTTCTTTCCGAGAGTCGATCACGTGGTCTGCTCCAAGTTCTTTAGCTAGCTTCAGGGATCTGTCTCTTAGATCAACCCCGATTAATTCTTTCACTCCTTTAAGCTTTGCTGCAATCACTGCGGACAAGCCAACTGCCCCCAGGCCTGTTACGAGTACCGATGATGAGGGCTCCAAATCAGCTCTTTCGACGGCATAAAGAGGTGTCAAAAACATGTCAGCGCCCAAAAGGGCAACTTTGGGTGCTACCTCTTTGGGTATTTTAACCAGAACTCTGTTTGCTCTTGGAACTCTCATGAATTGAGCGAATGCGCCATCATAATTTAGCCCAAAGAGTAGTCTGTTTTCGCATAGCTGAGGCTTTCCAGCGGTACAATATTCGCACTGGCCGCAACTTGCAACGTAAGACCCAACGACTTTATCACCTTGTCTTAGGCCTTTTACATCCCTTCCAATTTGGAGTACACGTCCAACATACTCATGACCTGCAATCAAAGGAGTTTTTGCGGGAACCACGCCCCTATAGGCATGCATATCAGTACCGCATATTGCGGCCCATTCAATCCTTAGTATTGCCTCATCAGCCTTGGGCATGAGAGGATTTTCAACCTCCTCCACTTTTAGATCTCTTGGTCCATACAAGATTGCTGCTTTCATTCTTCACCAACTAAAAGCTAATAAATTATAATATATTAAAAGTTACTATCGAACTTGGAGTTAGGCAGTGGGACTGAGGACAAAGAGGGTTTAACGTTTGACGACCTCTTACCACCAAAGTCTAATGATTTTAGGTGGGACTTTAGGCTTAGAGGTTAAAAAAATGAATCTATTTGTTGATTTTAATTTAAAATGCATTCTAAACTCTAGTTGCCTCTGTGCATCAAACAAAATTTTAAGCTGAGGATACGTTTATAAACGATTAAACAAATCAGCAACAATGGATGAATTAATAGCGATACTGATTTCAAATGTTTTGAAAATATTCACAGTTTTGGCACCTTTCGTAGCAATATACGTCATAAACAAAAGGCTAGAAAGAGAATCTAAGGTAAGATATAGATCGATCTATTTCATAATTGGTCTGGTCTTCTGTTTAATTCATGTTGTTTGGAGGA
>DUKC01000058.1 GCA_013329495.1 Thermoplasmata archaeon | reverse complement strand
TAAGTTAGAAAGTTGACTTAACACCTTCAAAAAGTTTTTAAAGTCATATTCCCAATATCTTAAAAAGAGATAAAAGAGATGAAAATACAAGACGATCCTCTTCTTAAGCGAGTCTTTGACTCGCCAGATAAGATAGCGAAACTGGTAAAGCACATACGAATCGGGCAGATCATTTGGATCGCATTTCTCATTGGAGGACTTTTGATCGTGTTCCTCCACTGGTTCGGAGTGTTTTAGAAAATTTACAATTTTTTGGTGTCTCAGGAAGTCCGCATCTTCAAATGCGGGGAGAAGCTGCGTAGGCTGGCTAGACGATTTTTCAGCTCATGCCACCCCTATGGAAATGGACCTTTTCAATGAGGAAAAAGCATTTAAAATCTCATTGGTTACAGTTTTTTAGTAAGAAAACCAGAGGAAGAGCTCCTTTGAAGCTCTCTTCAAACAAGAGGATGCGGTTGCGAAAGAACGGATAAAGTTTGGGGGTTTAAAGAAAACAAAATGAAAGAACTTTCCGAGGCGCTCTGTCAACACAAAAAGGAACCGAGTTCCTTGATTCCCATTCTGCAAGAAGTGCAGGGAATTTTTAGTTATGTCCCCAAAGAGAGCTTAAAAGAAATAGCAAAATACCTGAAAATACCTCTGAGCAAGGTATACGGAGTTGTAACCTTTTACTCCCAGTTTAGATTCACAAAATTGGGCAAGTACGCCATTAAGGTATGTCACGGAACCGCGTGTCACGTGGGGGGCGCTCAAAAGATAAGCGAGGCTTTGCTTGATGAGCTGAAAATTAATTTGGGCGAGACCACGAAAGATGATCTCTTTTCAATTGAAAGGGTCGCATGCCTGGGCTGCTGCAGTCTCGCTCCTTGCGTGATGATAAACGATAGAGTTTACGGCAGACTCACCCGGGACAAGGTCAGAAAGATAATCAAGGAATATAGAAAAAGAGGTTGAGCATGAAAGTAGAACTGAAGATTGGTCTCGCGTCATGCAGCATAGCAAGCGGAGCATTGGAGGTATGGGAAAGGGCGGAGCAACTGTTAAGCGAAAAAAAGGAGGAGTTCAAACGGAGGAATCTGCAGGTCTCCTTAGGGAAGGTGGGCTGCATCGGAATGTGCCACAATGAGCCGATACTTGATGTTTGCTACGATGGAAAACGGTTTACTTATGGCAACGTCGGGACGGCAGATGTTGAGCAAATAATCAATCAACACGTGCTGAACGGGAAGCCCATAGAAGAAAAAATTTTGATAAGCGAAAAAAAAGAATACGATTATTTTTCAAAGCAAAAAAAGATAGTTTTGAGAAACACTGGATTAATAGATCCAGAGCAGATAGAAGATTATCTCCAACGCGATGGCTACAAGGCACTGCAGAAAGTTTTGTCCGAGCTGAAACCCGAAGAAGTGATAGAAGAGGTCAAGAAGTCGAATCTGAGGGGAAGAGGGGGAGCGGGATTTCCGACTGGGACAAAGTGGAGCTTCACCCACTACGCGAAAGGAGACACCAAATACGTGATTTGCAATGCGGATGAGGGAGATCCTGGAGCATTCATGGATCGGGCCGTGCTGGAAGGAGATCCCCATTCCGTGCTGGAAGGGATGACAATCGGAGCTTACGCAGTTGGAGCAAACAGAGGCTTCATCTACGCTAGAGCAGAGTATCCTCTGGCTGTCAAGAGGCTAAGAATAGCAATCAGGCAGGCCATGGACAAAGGATTTTTGGGAAAAGAACTGATGGGCAGCAAGTTCTCTTTTGACATTGAAATCAAGGAAGGAGCCGGGGCTTTCGTGTGTGGAGAGGAGACCGCTCTGATGCAGTCAATAGAGGGAAAAAGGGGAATGCCCAGACCCAGACCACCTTTTCCTGCCCAGAAGGGGCTGTGGGGAAAGCCGACAAACATAAACAATGTGGAAACCTGGGCAAACGTTCCATGGATACTGCTGCACGGTGCTGAGGAATTTGCCAAGCAAGGAACTAAACTAAGCGGGGGCACCAAGGTGTTTGCCCTGGCCGGGAAGATCAAGAGGGGAGGACTGGTCGAGGTTCCAATTGGCACAACCCTCAGGGAGATTGTGTTTGACATAGGGGGAGGAATAGAAGGAGACAAGAGATTCAAAGCAGTTCAGATCGGGGGGCCATCCGGTGGTTGCCTGCCGGGAGATCTGCTCGACACCCCCGTGGACTATGAGTCTCTGAAAAGTGCTGGGGCAATAATGGGCTCCGGAGGCATGATAGTCACGGATGAGTCGACCTGCATGGTTGACATAGCCAGGTACTTCCTGGATTTCACCCAGAAAGAATCCTGCGGGAAGTGCACCTTCTGCAGGATAGGAACCAAGAGGATGCTGGAAACCCTCGAGAGGATCACTCGAGGGCATGGAAGGGAAGAGGACCTGCCCCTTCTGAGAGAGCTTGCCAAGCAGGTCAAGGCGGGTTCCCTCTGCGGGCTCGGAGAGACCGCTCCAAACCCGGTTTTGACGACTCTCAGATACTTCAAGGACGAATACGACGCCCACATCAAAGAAGAAAGGTGTCCTGCCGGAGTTTGCAAGGAGCTGATAACCTACTCAATAACCAATAGATGCGTTGGTTGCAGGAGATGCGTAAGGGCATGTCCGGTAGGAGCGATAAGAGGGGAGCCAAAGCAAATACACGAGATTGATCAAGAGCTGTGCATAAGATGCGGGGCATGCAAGGAAGTTTGCAAATTCAATGCTATAGAGGTCAGGTAGCATGCCAATAAGAATAGAACTCGATGGAAGGGAGGTGGAGACCGAGCCTGGTAAGACCCTCCTGGAAGTTTGCAAGGCAAATGGAATTGAGATCCCAACCCTCTGCAATCTGTCAGAGCTGGAGCCCTATGGAGCGTGCAGGCTCTGCTTGGTCGAGATCGAGGCTGGTGAAGAAAAGGAATTGGCAACCGCATGCACCACTCTAGTCAGAGATGGGTTAAAAGTCAACACGGGAACCAAGGAAGTTATCGAGGCCAGAAGATTTGCGTTGGAACTTCTGCTGTCGACCCATGTTGGAGACTGTGTGGGACCCTGCAAGCTGGAATGCCCTGCCGACATCGATGTGCAGGGCTACGTTGGGTTGATAGCCAATGGGCAGTTTGAAGAAGCGGTAAGGTTGGTGAGAGAGAAAGCTCCCCTGCCCCTAACCCTCGGCAGGGTGTGCCCGGCCCCCTGCGAGGACGAGTGCAGGCGAAGGCTCGTCGACAAACCAATAGCGATCAGACAGCTGAAGCAGTTTATCGCAGAAAAGGCAACCAAGAAAGATCCCTCTCCTCCGATCCCTCCGAAAAGCGGAAAGCGGGTTGCGGTGATCGGTGCGGGACCGGCTGGATTGACGACGGCCTACTATCTCAGGTTGAAGGGACACAGGGTAGACATCTTCGATCAGTTGTCTGAGCCTGGCGGCATGCTTAGGTATGGCATCCCCGCCTACAGGCTTCCAAGAGATCTTTTGGGGGAAGAAATTGGATCAATACTTAAGATGGGCATCAGATTCCATTCCAACAAAACTCTAGGAAAAGATCTCACTTTGGCCCGACTCAGGCAGGAGTATGACGCTGTTTTTCTTGGAACCGGGGCTTGGAAGTCTATCAGCATGGAAATACCAGGAGAAGGGCTACCCCGGGTCTATTTGGGAATAGATTTCTTGAAGGAAACTGCTTCTGGAGCTAGAGTTGAGCTGGGGAAGAAGGTCATAGTCGTTGGCGGGGGGAACACTGCCATAGATTCCGCTAGAACAGCCGTGAGGTTGGGAGCGGAAGTGACCGTGCTCTACCGAAGGACCAGCCACGAAATGCCAGCCCATGAGAGCGAGGTTGAAGAAGCAAAAGAGGAGGGGGTTGACTTTCATTTTCTGGCTGCTCCGGTGGAAATAATCGGGAAGGATAGAGTCGAGAAGGCAAGATGCATAGAGATGGAGTTGGGAGAGCCTGATGTGTCAGGAAGAAGAAGGCCGGTGCCGATCCAGGGCTCAGAATTCGATTTGCTTGTCGATAGCGTGATAATGGCGTGCGGCCAGTACCCCGACCTTGAACTGATATCCAGAGGAGGTATCAAGGTCGGCAGAAGAGTCACTGAGGTAAATGAAGGGTTCGAAACCAATCTGAGAGGGGTTTTCGCGGGAGGTGATCTGGTCCTGGGTCCCTCTACGGTGGTTGAGTCCATAGCGACGGGAAGAAAGGCAGCCTTTGCGGTCGATGCCTTCTTGAGAAACGAGGAATACAAACCCGAAAAAATCTACACCCACAAGAAAGAGGTTTCTGAGGCAGACTACAAAGATCGGGAAAGACTGCCTAGAGAGCAGATGCCCATGCTTCCTCCAGCTGAGCGAATAAAAAGCTTCGAGCCAGTGGAACTTGGCTTCACTGAGGAGCAGGCAAAGGCAGAAGCAAAGAGGTGCATAGAATGCGGCTGCCTCGATGTGTTCGATTGCAAACTGAAAAAGTATGCACAGGCCTACGGAGCCATCCAGGACAGATTCAAAGGAGCCTCAAGAGATTTCGAGATCGATGACAGGCATCCCCGGATAACTAGCGATCCCAACAAGTGCATTCTTTGCGGTGCCTGCGCTCGACTAACCAATGAGCTCCATGAGGAGGGCGTGATGGATTTCGCTTTCAGAGGGTTGGATGCGGTGGTGACTCCTCCTCTTGGCGAGTCGCTCGCGCACTCCAAGAGCAAGTTGCTTGGGGACCTGGTCGAATTTTGTCCAACCGGAGCACTGGTAGAGAAGCTCGAACTTCCGAAGTCAGGACCCTGGGATTGCGAAAAAGTCAAGACCCAGTGTGTTGGATGCGGGATGGGGTGTGAACTCAATGTCGATAAGCTGGGAAATCTGCCCATTAAAACGTCGAAGCTGGAAGAGTCCTGGAATAAGGGACATCTCTGTGACATAGGAAAGTTTGAGATTCTGCCCACGCTTGAAGGGAGAACAAGCACTCCAATGGTTAGGGTAAATGGAAAGCTGAAGAAAGTTTCTCTGGCGGAGGCGTTGGATCTCATAGGAAAGAAGAAAGGCCCCGTGGATGTGCTAATCTCGCCAGACACGACTCTAGAAGAAGCATACCTGTTAAAAGAACTAGCTGAAAAGAGAGGAGGCAAGATATCTTTCCTTCCCGCTGCCAGAAACTCCAACGCAACTCTCAAAGATGTTGAAGATGCAAAAGAAATTTACATATCCAAAGAAGCATTTGAAGAGTTTCCGTTAATAAAGGTCCTGTCCAAGAGCTGGCTGAAAAAAGGTGGGAGGCTAGTGAAGAAGCTTGAGGAATTAGGCAAGGATGGAATAGCACTGGTGACTTCCTCTGAAGAATTGCTAGGGAGCACTTCCAGAGTAGTCCTAGGCTGGGGAGCCAATTCCCTCGGCCTCTCAAAGATCGGTATCAAACAGGAGAAGATGCTCTCCCCGATTCTGTTTGCTTATGGAATAGATCCACTGAAAGAGGGGGTGCCAACAGCGAATAAATTCTTGATAGCTCAATCTGTCAGTTCCCGGGGTTGTGCCAAGAGAGCGGACGTCGTTCTCCCAATGAATTCTTGGGTAGAAAAAGATGGAACCTTGGTCAGCTCCTTTGGTAGGGTCGGAAGACTACAAGGGGCGGTTAAATCAGGCATTATTGAGGATTGGAGGGTTATCCAGCAAATCGGGGAAAGATTTGGGGTTAAAAAGAAATACAATAGTTTGAAAGAAATCACGGCCGCTCTCACTAAAAAGTTTAATTTTCAGCAAGGTTGACGCTCCTCAACTCCGTGTCAACTTCTCCCAAAAACAACTAAAAGCACCTGAGTTTTGGACAAAGCTAGTTTTTTTGCCATTTGATGGAAGGCAAAAGTTTAGCCAGCTTCTCTCCAAAGTTAGAAACCTTATCCGCTATCTTTTTGCCGGTGATCGAGGCCAGCCATCGCCTGAGCACCGTCAGATCCCTTCCCTCTATGCCTCCAAGCAGTATCAAAAAGATGTAATAGATCAGCGCGAAAAGCAGGATGTCAACGAGAAGCCAGGGAGGAGTCTTAGGCATCAAAAAGTATACAATTAACGCTGGAGGAACGGAAGCGCCCAATGGTGGCAAAAATGTTGAGTAATGGAGCTTTAGTTCGTATTTTCTATGCAAGTACCCAAAGGTTATTGCAAAGGTCGACAGTCCAAGCAGCAGAAAGCCAAAAACTGCGCCCTTATAACCGACATACAAGCTTCCAATCACTATCCCCATTAATTCTAGCGAGATGCCCACCAGTATGGCCAACGCTGCAACTGACGGCTTACCAAGACCAAAGAGCATGTACATCAACAAATAAAACATAAAGAACAGTGACGTGCCAATTGCCATCGCGCAAGGCATCCAACCAATTTCAGCATAATTTGCTCCAGCAAGGCCCACAACCAACTCTTTTCCCATTGCTGCGTATGCAAACAGTATGGGAATAATAACTGATAAGGCATACCTAAAGGCATAGCCGAAGTATTTGTTTAGCAATCCCTGGTCGCTGTTTGCGTGGGCTTCCGACACTGCAGGCAGGAAAGTAAAGGCAAGTGGAATAATGATCATGGGGGCCAAGGCATAAAAATGGGCTGTTGAATAGAGTCCCGCCTCGGCAGAGCCTATTATTCCCAAGTGTGGCAGGAATCCAACTACCACCAGATCCAAGTTTAATCCTATCATGTATCCCAAATTCCCTAACGTGGCCAGCCCGCCAAACATTACTATTTTCGTGCTCAACCCGTGCGATTTTAATGTGAAAAACTCCTTCAAATTCATTATCTCCAACCGTTTAAGATAGAACAAGGCAAGTAGATAGGCGGCAAAGGATCCAACAGCAAAACCAAAAACAGCGGATGCGATATCTATGGAGTAATTATAGAATTCCAGGGGGGCGTTCTTCCCCAAGGAAAAAATGCCATATCCGAGTTGGGAAACAACCACCAGGGCGATCGCAGAAAGGGAGCCGATAGACATGAACGCCAGATTGGTTTTTGCCACCAGATCTAACCTTTGATATCCCTGCAGAACAGAATTTATACTCCAGAACAGTTGAATTCCACAAATTGCAACTATTGCAGCTATCGAAGGCAACAGCAGGGAGAGAACAATTTCCCCATGAGCATAAATTATTTTTCCTTGTGATGAAAGATAACAAACGATCCCAGTCCCACCCACTAGGGCAACTATGCCCAACAGGTGAAGAAGTCTAACCCCCTGAGCTGCAACGAGTTTGGATTTTTTTGGAGCAGCCACAAGATGCTCCGGGATGTACTTTGCCATAGCCTGGGGTATTCCCATTGAAAGCAAGGCCCATCCTATCCAAAAAATAGCAGAAAAAGCTCCATACACTCCCATTTTTTCGGGCCTGAGCAATCTAGGTAACAAAATGAAAAGTATAAAATAAAAGACACCTCCGGTTGCTCCCAGAGCCAAAGAGATTCCACTCCCTGCTATGACTCTTGAGATTTTTTCCTCGTGATTTTCCCCTTTTTCGAAGATAGTCTTTTCCTTTTTATCCATGTTGTTTTATCAGAAATGTCAAGGGATATTTAAGTTATGCCTTTAGGTCAGTCGCATCAATGTTCAAATAGGCGATTTCGTGATCAATTCACTCAATTAGACAGAATCCATCCCGCCAGGTCATTAATTACCCTTTCATCCACATGGTTGGGGATGCTATATTCTTCTGGCGTGGGTCTGCCTTCTCCTCCCATAAAGAGATGGTTCAGGTCAGAATACAACCTAAACGCGACCCCTTTTTTAGCAGAAAGCCCTTCCTTCCATAGGTTATAATCCTCCCAGGTTACCTGGTAGTCCCTCTTGCCTTGCAGCACGAGCATCGGGCAGTTGAGTGCTAAGGCGCTTTTGATGGGGTCTCTCTTTTGCAGGTCATACCAATATCTCCCAGGTACACCAAGAACTAGTTCCTCCTCACCTACCTTGTGCTCTTTTATCAATCTGACTTGTTTTCTAATTCTTTCGATTTCCCGCTCCTCATCTTTGGTAATCTTTCCGTCAAGTTTTGCAATGTATTCTATTTGCTCAAGGATAGCCTCTTCAAGAGGCCTTGCAGAACCTGCCATGACAACAACCCCAGACAGTCTTTCGTCTCTTCCACCTATTTCAGGCACCAACTGTCCGCCGAGGCTATGTCCCAGAAGAAAAACTCGGTCCTCATCAATTCCGTCCGTCGCCCTTACAAAATCTATTGCAGCTAGAGCATCCTCGATAGTCTCCTGCTCTACTGTAAGATTGAACACATCTATTTTGTTGGGATACACTTTGGTTCTTTTGTCATACCTGAAAACCGCAATTCCTCTACTCGAAAGGCCGTAGGCCAAATCTTTGAATGGCTTGTTAGGGCCAAGGGTCTCATCTCTATCATTTGGTCCCGAACCATGAACCAGCACGACAACTGGCAAATTCTTTCCTTTTTTGGGCATGGTCAGATTGCCTGGCAGTTCCCAACCCTTGACTCCAAAAATCAGTTCTCCCTCCATGAACAAATCCTTATTTGCGTATTCCGGGCATTCATATGGGTGCGATTCGAGGTGGGGAAGAAACCACAACCCCGCAATCTCCCCCTCTTCATCAAAAACTATCTTGACATCAATCCTTCCCTTTTCAAAGTCACAGGTTTGCAAAACTATCTGGTATCCCCCCTCTTCCAAAAGCCCGCTCTCTCCCAGAGAGTGCAGTTCTCCCAACTTGAACACCACCTCATTCCATGTTTTTTCAAGTTTTTTTGGGGGCATCGCTTTTTTCATCTCGTCGTTAAACTGGTCGAAAGCCCTTTCAAACTCTTCGTTTTTAAGATGCATTAAGAAAGTTTCAGCCTTTTTTTTCAGCCCTTCTTCTGATGACACCAGCTGGGAAAAAAGGAACAGGCACACGCAAGCAATAACAATCATCGATCTGACTTTTCTCATCAAATCCTCCTTACTCCCGCTGTTTCCACAAATTCTCAATTAGCCCCATATTCAGACAATATTTTCAGACAATATTAATACATATCTGACAATAAGAACGCAGATGTTATATATAAGCGTCGCATTATTTCTTTTGTTACAACCAAATAACACCGTCAATGCGAGGATGAAAAAATGAAGAGGGTCACACTTTGTCTTACCTTTACCCTGATAATCTTACTTGCTGGTTTTTCCGTAGAACCCAAGGCGGAAGCCTACAATTCTAAAGGTTTAGAGCTTTATGAGGCGGGGAGATACAGGGAAGCGATTGAAGCCTTCAAAAAAGCTATTGGAATCGATCCGAAATACGCGGAAGC
>DUKC01000208.1 GCA_013329495.1 Thermoplasmata archaeon | reverse complement strand
ATATAGGCAAAGAGAAACCCTCCGTTAAAATCTCTTTGACCATAGAAGATGCGCAATCAGGAAAAATTCTGACTGTATCCTATCTCGAGATAGAGTGGGAAGACCAGGGCATAGCAAAAGTTAAAGAAGATCCTGTTTGAAACTTAACCTCGCCATTTCAGTGCCTCGTTCAAAAGAATACTGAATTGTTCAAACTCTTCGCTGTAATTATTACACATTTTTCAGAAGTTCCCATAATGAGTTAACATAAATGTCCTTCTCCTGCAAATTTGAGTTATTTTTGCCTCGAAAGCATACCCAAATAAAGCGAAATTTTACACTTTATCCAATATCCAAGTTAATACTTGAGTTCCCTGCTTTTCTTTTCTAAAAACGCATAAACTGTGGTGTGCTCGCATCCAGAGAGGAGCATGTCGGTGGCTCTCTTGGCTATTTCTAAGTGTTCCTGGTCTGCTATTATACTGATTGTGTCTCCAAAAATTGATAGAGATGCCGAACACTTTTCTTCTATCATATGTTTTGCCTTTCCTCTTGTTCCGATAATTCTTCCTTTTATTCTTTTGAGATGGGACAATTTCTTTTTGGTGTAATCTCTGATGTCTATCGTCGCTAGATAAAAATCTTCTTTGAACAAATCCAATGCATGTTTTGGTGAAAAGCCCTGGCCGATCGCCTTAATGACTTCTTCTGTCTTGAACGTGAGGAGAGGATCTGCTAGATTTTCGTGAATCCATATGTCTCCGGTCTTTGAGTCTATCTCCAGCTCGCACTTCCCTTTTCTCTCAATTTCCGCTTTGGCCTTGCCTTTTTTTCCTATCAGCACGGCTATCCGATCTTCTGGAACTGAAATGTATTTCATTTCTTATCGCTTAACTTATTATAGATGATTGATTTGGAAACATGAACTCCCAATTTACCAAAATAATTAACAAGATTTTTGATGTCCCTATCTAAAAATTCTCCTGCTTTTGGATGATCTTTCGAAACCGCTTGGGCCACATCAAATAACCAAGGAACGCCCTGGTGGATCATTATGTTAAATGATGATAGGTCGGAGTGGACTAAATTTGCACGTTTATACGCCTTGACTAAATCTTGAATTATTTGATCGAAAACTTCAGAGGGATTGGCGAGATTAGTCTCTCTCAGAAGTGGAGCGGGCTCTTGCTCACTGCCCAGGTATTCCATGACCAGTATGTTGTTCAGGTATGCAATGGGTTCTGGAACCCTAACACCTGCATTCCACAACAGACGCAGATTCGAATATTCCTTTTTTGCCCATTCAAAAATGATTTTTGATTTTGACGAATGACGCAAATCGAACTGGGGGTCGGACTCGACATATTCTCTAAGACGTCTAAAGGTTGAAGTATTAATTCTATAAATTTTGACAGCTACAGATTTCCCTTGCGGCGTGGTGGCTTTAAATATGTTTGCTTCTTTTCCAGTCGAAATTGGAAAATCTACCCTGCTCAACACGCCTCTAGAAAAGAGTTTGTAAAAAGCGAGAAGGGTTCTTTTATCAAAAACTTCATCCAGAGTTTTCTCTTTTTTACCGTCCCTTTGGATAACGTCTTTGAGTTTTTGGTCAACAACTTCATACCAATCCGTCATTCTCTTCCTTTAAAAATGTCGATCTCTGGCGGAAGCAAAGAGCGCCTAGAAAGATTGATAGACTGGGTCTTTTTGTATCTTGAGATGACATCACATTTCTCAGGCTGAAAATCCCACGGCCTTATGATAAGCAGATCGCCTTCTCTGATCCACTGCCTCTTTCTGATTCTACCCAAGATTCTACCCAAGCGATTCTTTCCATCCTCGCAGACAACTTGTATTCTTGAACCACCAACCAGCTTGTCAGCTATACCAAACATCTCGTGTTTGGACCGATTTGGCAATCGAACCCTCACATATTCTTCCGCATTATCCTTGCCTTTTACCATTCTACCGTGTACCTGTTTGTTATATATTTATTAGCCTCAATCTTAACGTTAATAGAAAGTCCATATCCAATAAAATAATAAATAAATTCCAAATCCGACCAGACCCAGCACTAGGAGACCGAGTATGGATATTTCAATAGTTTTTGTGTACTCTTCTTCACTAGGCTTTTTTGCGATCTTGAATATTCTTCCGTATTTGCCTTTTCCAAAATGCTTCCCTTTGTTCTCTATGGTATTCTGGATTTTCCATGCTTTATCGATGAAACCTTCAGTTTTGGTCATTTGAACTAGTGAAAGTAATGCCATGTAGATTATATATAAATATTGGTAGTGACTAGGGGTAGTGGCTTCCTCTCGCGCTCTAAAACCCAAGCTTCCAGCAACCCCCTAAATTGTGGGGATCAAGCACAGTTCGAACTTTTCCCTACGTCTACGTATAGTCTTATAAAGGGGTTTAAGAGGACTTTGCAGGGTGTATCTGCACAATTTTATAAAGCTTGAGTTTGGGGGGTGCAAATCTGTCACAATCTATCCCATGGCTAAATCAGGGGTAACTCGCGTGCGCTTATCAACTTTTTAAGGGTTGCTTTTTTGCGAGGCCAGGCGGGGACAATTTTCGCAGTTCCAAAGTTCCAAGAAAAAGATATTTTAATTAATCAGTACATTATGCAAATATTATGTTCAAAGGTGAGATCGAAGTCAGACTTAAAGAAGGTGTCGATGACCCCGAAGGAAAAAACACACTCAAAACTCTGAATCTGCTGGGCTTTTCGGAGGTTCGTGCGGTTTGCACTTCGCGGAAATTTGAAATTTTGCTTGAGGGAAGAAGCATGAAGGAAGTAAGAGAGAGACTGGAAAAAATTTGCCAGAGATTGCTTGCAAATCCTGTAATTCATGAATATGAGATAAAAGTAAGCAAACAATAGAGAGATGATTCGAAGTGAGTGAAGTGACAAAGGAGTTGTTTATAAAAAGATCACCGGATTTGATGGAGTTGGAATTGCCAACTGCGACAGAGCAGGATCTCGCAAGAATAAGCAGAGAGCTAGCCATAGGATTATCAGTCGAAGAAATGAAGAAAGTGCAGCGATACTTTATGAAGATGCGCAGACTGCCAACAGATGTCGAGATGGAAGCGATTGGCCAGGCATGGTCAGAACATTGCTGCTACAAATCCTCCAAAATATGGTTGAAGAAGTATGTGTATCCAATTCAGCTAGACAAAATAGTTGCGAGAGAAGATGCGGGTGTGATGGAGTTTAACAAAGAGTATTATTTGGTGGCCGCTCTTGAGTCTCACAATCATCCTTCAGCCATAGCACCTTATGGAGGGGCGGCAACGGGAATTGGAGGAATATTGAGAGATGTTTTGTGCATGGGCGCGCAACCAGTTGCGTTGATTGACCCTCTGTTCTTTGGGGGACTTGACTGGGATTTTGAAAAACTTCCGAAGGGAGTGAAGCACCCGAGATATCTTTTCAGAAGAGTGTACGAAGGAATCAGAGATTACGGCAATCGAGTGGGCATTCCTACAGTGGCTGGACAGATTTGTTTTGATGACTGTTATCTAGGCAATCCCATTGTAAATGTTGGTTGTGTTGGAGTAGTTAAAAAAGAGGAGTTGATACATTCCTATGCGGCCAAACCGGGAGAGATTTATATTTTGGCTGGTGGTAAAACTGGAAGAGATGGCATCCATGGGGTAACATTTGCTTCGGCTGACTTGGATGCAGGGTCAGAGCAAGTGGCCCAATCCTGTGTGCAAATTGGTGATCCTATAACCAAAGAACCTCTCATCCATGCATTTAGAGAGTGCGTCACGAAAGGATTGGTTGAAGGCTCAAAAGATTTAGGTGGAGGAGGGCTGTCTTGCGCTTCCAGCGAGCTTGCCTGGGAACGTGGGTATGGAGCAGAAATCGACATGGACAACGTGCCTTTGAAGGTCGCGGGGCTGAAGCCCTGGGAGATATGGGTCTCTGAGTCTCAAGAGAGAATGATGTTGCTGATAAAAAATGAAAATGTGGAAGAGGTGTTGAAAATCTTTGAGAGCTGGGACATTTCGGCAACACCAATTGGCAAAGTGATAAAGGATCCCGTAATAAGAGTGCTTTACAAAAATGAGAAGGTTCTCGAACTCGACCTGAGCTTTTTGCTGGGTGAACCAACCCTAAAGAGACCGTATGAAACTGCAAATGTAATTCGAGAGGACAACAGCAGCTTTGACTTGCCTGATCTGAATGAAGTTCTTCTGAGTGTAGTGGGTTCTTTGCCTGTCGCATCAAGGGAGAAGGTTATTCGTCAGTACGACCATGAGGTCAGGGGCAAAACAGTCATAAAGCCCCTCCAAGGAAAGCTCGGCTTTCCGACCCATGGGGATGCGGCTGTTGTTAAGCCCTTGATAAATTCAAACAATGGCATAGCGTTAACAAGCGACGTTAACCCCTCTTTTACGAAACTTGACCCGTGGAGGGGAACCCTAAGCGCTGTAGACGAAGTTTGCAGAAATCTTGTGGCAGTTGGGGCAGAACCTTGTTGTCTGGCGGACTGCTTGAATCTAGGGGACCCGACGAAACTCAAAACAATGGGGGACCTCGTACAGGTGTGCAAAGCATTAAAAAAAGTGGCATCCGTTCTAGAGTTGCCGTTTATTTCAGGGAACGTTAGTCTATACAACGAAGGGCTGCATGGATCTATAGCTCCGACTCCACTAATACTGGGAATTGGAAGGGTTGAAGATATAACGTTTTGCACAACTACTGATTTTAAGGAAAGAGAAGACTTAATTTATTTGGTAGGCGAGACCAAAAAAGAGATGGGAGGATCCCTGTATTACAAACTTCTTAATGTTAGAGAGGGAAAAGTTCCAAACAGCGACCCTGAAAGGTTGAAGGAATCAGTAGACGCCGTGCTTGAAGCAAATCACAGAAAATTGATTAGCGCGATACATGATGCATCCGAAGGCGGGATAGCAGCAGCAGTCTCGGAGATGGCCATTGGGGGTGATTTGGGCTGTGTGCTTAACTTGGAAAAAATGAAAAATCTCAGGTGCGATATCAAGCTATTCAGCGAATCGAACACTCGATGGGTGGTAGAAGTAAAGCCAGAAAAAGCGAAAGAATTTGAAGAAATATTTGAAGGGAAGGGAATAAAAACAACGAGGCTTGGCAGGGTGTCCGGAAAAAGGATTAGAATAGCTGATCGAAAAGAGATCATAAATTTGCCCATTGATTTGATAAGGAAAGAATGGAATAACGGATTAAAAAAGTGGATGGAGTAATAGATGAAAAAGAGTGACATGAGGGTGGCAATAGTTAGGATGGAAGGCACAAACTGTGAACAGGAGTTGCAGGATGCCTTCACCGTTCTGGGCGTCGACTCCAAGTTTGTGCATATTAAACAGTTAAAAGAGCTCACGGGTTTTCATTGTGTAGTAATCCCGGGCGGATTTTCGGCTGGGGATTACGTCAGAGCGGGCGCTATCTTCGCTTCTCTGATAAAAACAAAAATATTCAAAGAATTGAAAGAATTCATTAAGGAAGGATATCCGGTTCTAGGAATATGCAATGGATTTCAAATTCTGGTAGAAATGGGTTTTCTGCCTGGAAAAGGCAGAGGAAGAGCCTGCCTTGCACCAAATGATTCGGGGGTGTATGAGTGCAGGCCCACCTTGGTCAGAAACGAAAACAGAGGGAAGTGCGTGTTCACCAACAAGTTAAAAAGAAAAGAGATAAGGATGATGCCATGCGCACACGCAGAAGGCAAAATAATTCTCGAAGAGCCAAAAAAGATGTTGTCTCAGCTGAAAGCTGATGACCAGATTGTGTTTAGATGGGTAGACCCGGATGGCAAGCTGGCAGGATATCCCTGGAATCCCAACGGTTCTCTTGACAATCTAGCTGGGTTGTGCAACATGGAAGGGAACGTGTTGGGTCTCATGCCCCATCCTGAGAGGTCTTTCTTTAGATGGCAACATGTGGATTGGGTCAGGAAAGGACTTTCTGCGCCTGGAGGATACAACGTGGGAGATGGAAGAGCGATCTTTGAGTCGGTAATAGAATGCATTTCTAAGAAGTTTTAGAGTGAAAATGATTGGAAAAATTGTCGAGGGGGGAGTTATCATAAAAGATTCGAAAGAATCTAAAAAGCTTTTTGATAGGGGATTTGGAGAGCAGCTTAGGGATAAGTCATTGAAGTTATCGATGATAGAGGCTGCCTTTTTGATTGAAAGCGAAAGAATTGAAGTGGAAAGCAAGTCAGGAAAAATGAACTTGCGCGATATTTATTTGGCTGCAACCCAGATCTGTCCGCAATTTGAGATTCGATACTTGGTTTACAGGGACCTGAGAGAAAGAGGATACTGTATAAAAGAAGAAAATTCTTATGACCTCTTGGTCTATGAGAGAGGTGAAAGGCCTTCCGGAGAACCGAAGTACAAGGTTCTTGCGCTCTCTGAGAGGAGCACTATTTGTGGAAAAGAGATGAGACTGAAGACCGAGGAATTTAGGGAAGGAAAAAGATTAGTTTTTGGAATAATTGACGAAGAAAGTGATGTTACATACTATGAAACTGAGATAGTTAAACTAAAAGGAAAAACGGAGTCATATGAGTATCTAAAAGGAACAGCGAATCTGATGGAAGAGAGGTCAATAATTTGGGATAAGGAACTGGCGGCATCGCTGTATGAGAAGGAGTGGTTTGGGAAGTTTTTTGGGGATGGTCTGCAGTTATCCTTAGTTGAGACTGCCTATTTAAATGAGAAAGGAATAATTGAGGTTTTTAGAAAGGGCAAGGCTCTGTCTTCAGCGACTTGCAAGCGATATGCAAAAACTGTTCAGCCCAACTTGGATGATTTGCTAAGGGTTTACAAAGATCTTAAGGCCGCGAAATTGGTGGTCAAAACAGGTTTTAAGTTTGGTTCGCACTTCAGAGTTTACAAGAGCAACTTGAAATCGGAGCATGCACCTTACCTGATTCATGCAATTAAAGAGAAGGATTTGTTCACTTGGCAGGATATTTCAAGAGCCGTGAGATTGGCACATTCAGTTCGCAAGCAAATGATTTTTGCTTTGATTGACAAGGGTTTAAGGTATCTGCAGATTCAAAGGATATCCCCATGAATTTTGAGTAGGGAGGGAGCAATTGCTCTCAGTATGAGTCAGCCAGACCGATGCGCTTTTAATCTTGGATTTACCTTTAAAGTTTAAAAAAGAGATATTTTGTATTGGTTGAGTTAGAAAAAATGTGGATGAATGAAGCGAGCTTTTCCAACCAACCTATATTATTTCGAATGTAACTCTCATTCGAGTAAAATAAAGCGAGTCGTATTCCTTATAGGAGCTAGGATAAGCAGCACATTTGATCCAAAAGGCTCTGTTGTCTTTCGCTATTATCCACTCCTTCGCCTTAAATATAAACAATTCTTTTACGTCAACGTCAGGAATTTTAATTTTTTTAGATTCTTTGGTAAAGGTAAGCTTGTAACTGAACCCAACAGCTTCGTAGTCCCCGACAGAACTCTCCCCTCTTCTTATTTCTGAGATATTTTTATCTTTTCGGAGCAACTCTTCATGATCATCAGCTGTTTCGCTGAGAAGAACTTTGCCCTTGAAAGGCTTTGATGCCCAAACAGAGAGAAAACCGTCATAATCACTAAACACTACCTCTCTTTCTTTTCTGTTCCTTTCCACTTCCCAATCAGCTGGGTATTTCATAGACCATCCATATGAACGAGCATTATACTTCTTCCATCTTATTTCTTTGTCTTCCATTGAGGATTGAAGTTGGGTAGTAGCAATATTTGCTCCTACCAAAAGTAACACTATTCCTACAACAACCAAACTCGATATCAATCTCATTTTCTCTA
>DUKC01000126.1:12842-16767 GCA_013329495.1 Thermoplasmata archaeon | reverse complement strand
GACTTCTTGGCTACGAAGTTAAAAGCTTTCCCAATCAACTTGAGACAATAAAGCATTTTCAAAAATAGGTTTTTATAGAACATTGCATATTAAAGTAAAGATAAAGAATGGATGAAAAACAAGTGAAGAAGTGGATGACAACCTGGGTAGCAATTGGAATCGTGATTGGAGCAATTGCTTGCTTAACTTGGATTGGTGGAAAGAAAACCACTCCTGAAAAAATTAAAGAGATTTCCGAAGAAGTGGAGAGCATTCCAGAATCTTATAGAGTTCCAAATGGTGTTGGAATGGTGGAGGTTATCTATGAAGAAAGTGATGGTCTCATAGTGCCTGGACGGATTTATTTTCCGCTTGGACCAACAAAGAAATATCCTGCGGTTGTTTGGAGTGATGGATGGACTGGAAAAAGAGCCGCTCATTATGGGAATTTAAAAGAGCTTGCAGAACATGGTTATGTTGCAATAATCTTCAAAACGACTGAGCAAGAAACATACTATCAAGGAATTGTGAAAGGGATGGCGGGCGTGTGGGCTAGAGACATGGAGGATGCAATAACTTATTTGGTTGAAGAGAGCCCGGTAAAAGGACTGGTCGATGAGAGTAAAATAGGAGTAGTAGGCCACTCTTTAGGGGGAATTACTGCCTCCAAGGTTGCAGCTGAGGATCCGAGAGTTAAAGCAGCAGTGATTCTCTCCTGCACCGACCTTTCAAAGCTGAGCGATGTACATATTCCAATCCAGATTCAGACTGCCGATTTTGACTTTAGTGGTTTGCTTACAACAATTGAAAACGCTCCTTCCTACATCTTGGCAAATCCACCTAAGCAACTGATAGTTATTCAGGCTGGCACACATGATTTTGCTGCACTTCCCGCAGATGAATTTCCTGGCTGGTTGATCGAAAGGGGTAAGCCACCATGGCAGAACAAGATAAGTCTCCATTACTTGCTTGCGTGGTTCGATTATTTTTTGAATGAGGAGGAAAGTGCACGTGATAGGATAATTACACCTACCGAACATTTATCAAAACAATGGTGTTCAAAGTATGACTTGGGGGAAGGAGAACAACGAATAGCTGGCCTTCTCGTTAAATCTAAAAAACGCGTCAGCATGGTTGAAATAAAAGAAGAGTTGGGAGGATAGAAATGGGCGAATGTGTGGGTTTATGCAGTTCTGCCATGTGCCGATTCCTTGATACTTCTTACTGCTGTTGCTGTGGTTGGTGCTTTGGCTTTTTGTGGGAGATGCCCTGCAGCCTTTGCCTGGCAAGACTGGAAGCTGGGGTAATGGGCATATTAGTTGATTTTGCCTCTTGCCTTAATCAAATCTCCTGTTCCATTCCTATCTAAAAACCAAAAAGAAAAAATCAATGATGTTTTTGGCTTGATCGATCTTTTATCTTATTTTTTTGGGACTCTCTTCCAATCCTCCAAAAATTTCTCAATTCCTTTAGAGGTTAACGGATGCGTAACCATCTTTCTGATAACCGGGGGAGGGATAGTTGCAACATCCGCTCCTAACTTTGCTGCTTCAATGACATGAATGGGATGCCGAATGCTGGCTACCAATAACTTTGTTTTCACTCCGTTCTGCTTAAAGATTTGTGCAATATCTCTAACCACTTGCATCCCCTCGTTTCCTATGTCATCCAGCCTTCCAATAAATGGAGAAACATACCCCGCTCCCGCTTTTGCCGCAAGCAAAGCTTGGTTCGCGGAAAATACCAGGGTCATGTTAATGGTTATGCCCTCTTTGCTGAGTCTCTTAGTTGCTTTTAATCCATCAGGAGTTATGGGAATTTTGATAATGATATTAGGATGAATCTTTGCGAGCTTTCTCGCTTCTTTTATCATCCCTTCCGCATCCGTTGAGGTAACCTCAACCGATATCGGTCCGTTAACTATTTTGCAAATCTCGTTGATTGTCTCTTTAAATCCGAGACCTGCCCTGGCTATCAGAGTTGGATTTGTTGTAACCCCATCCAACACTCCCCATGAAGCTATTTCTTTTATTTCTTTGATATCTGCAGTGTCTATAAATATTTTCATTTTTTCCTCTCTTTTAATAGAGTTTTTGCAGCTTGTGCAATGTGACTTGAATCGATCCCGTATTTAGACATTAATTCGCTGGGACCCCCAGATTCACCAAACACATCACCGATTCCAACTCTCTTAATTTGACATGGCGCTTCCTCTGAAACAGCCTCGGCCACAGCAGAACCTAACCCATTTATTATTGAGTGCTCCTCGCAGGTGATTATTCCACCCGTTTCCCTCGATGCGTTTATGACCGCCTTTTTATCTATGGGCTTGATCGTGTGAATCAACAAAACTCCTGCGGATATCTTTTCTTTTTTTAGTAATTCCTGTGCTTTCAATACTTCGGAAAGTAAAGTTCCTGTCACCACGAGTGTTATGTCTTCACCGTCTTTTATCTGCACTGCCTTTCCGATCTCAAACCAATCACATGATTCAAATATTAACGGGGAGTCTGCTCTGCCCATTCTTACATAAAACGGACCTTTTTCCTCAGAAATCTTGTAGATTGCCACCCTTGTCATTGTCGCATCGGCTGGTGCGATTACCCTCATGTTAGGCAGAACCCTCATTAGAGCAATGTCTTCCAACATTTGATGAGATGCTCCATCACCACCAACCGAAATGCCAGCATGAGTTGCAACGATCTTGACTGACAGATTGGGATAGGCGATCGATTGACGAATTTGGTCATAGCTTCTACCTGTTGCAAACACGGCAAATGTAGAAGCAAAGACTGTTTTACCGCATGTTGCAAGCCCTGCTGCTGCCCCCATCATGTTTGCCTCACCTATGCCAAAATCAAAGAATCGGTTTGGGAATTGTGTTGCAAACCTCTTTGTTTTCGTTGAGAGGGCAAGGTCTGCATCCAAAACAACAATGTTTGGATTTTTCATACCCAGTTCGATCAACGCAGCAGAATAGGCATCCCGGAGGTTCATTAGCCTCGTTTCATTTTGGTTTAACAGCTTGAGATTCATTGTTTTTGCTCCTGAGTTTATAAAACATTTCCGCTAAATTTAATTCACTCATTGCTTTTTCATACTGTTCCTTTGACGGAGCTTTACCATGAAAGGATAGTGTGCCTTGCATAAAAGAAACCCCCTTCCCTTTCAGAGTGTGCGCTATGATCATAGTGGGTTTTTCTCGAAATCGGCTAGCGCGATAAAGTGCCTCCAAAATTTGAGGTATTTGATGGCCATCTATTTCAATTATCTTCCAGCCTACGGCTTTCCATCTCTTTCTTACTGGCTCAAGCGTCATTATCTCTTCGGTGGGACCATCTATTTGGAGGCCATTTCGGTCGATTATGCCGATGAGATTATCCAATTTAAAATGAACGGCAGCACTTGCTGCCTCCCAAACCTGCCCTTCATGGGTCTCTCCATCGCCCATGACAACAAAAACCCGGTATGACTTTCTGTCTATTTTGCCGGCTAGAGCCATTCCCACGCCTACCGATAAACCTTGTCCAAGGGACCCGGTGGACATCTCAACCCCGGGCACTCTGAGCATGCAGGGGTGCCCCTGCAAAAAATGTCCCATTTTCCTGAGGTTTTTTAATTCTTTAACGGGAAAGTATCCTGCTTCAGCCAAGACAGCATAAAGAGCGGGTGCTGCGTGTCCCTTGCTTAAAACAAGTCTGTCTCTATCTTCCCAACCTGGATTTTTGGGATCGTGCCTCATTTCATGAAAGTATAAAGCTGTCAAAACATCGGCAACGGACAGAGATCCTCCGGGATGCCCTGAACCAGCTGAGTAGATGGACTCGATTATGTGCTTTCTTATTTTTACTGCTTTGATTTCTAAATCTTCATACAGCCTTTCTAAATCGCGAGTAGGATTTTCCATTTTTCCATCTAATTTGGTGCAAGTTTGGATATGCGTATG
>DUKC01000126.1:5174-12781 GCA_013329495.1 Thermoplasmata archaeon | reverse complement strand
ATCTATTATGGTACTAATTGCTCCTTCAATACTTTCAGCGGATTTTTCGTCCCTTGGCAAAGAACTCAGAAGAATAGATAAAACAAGTGCTGACTGGATTCACATAGATATAATGGACGGATATTTTGTCGAGAACTTGACCATAGGACCCGCTGTTGTAAAAAGCATTCGCCCGATCACGAAGAGGATTTTTGATGTGCATCTGATGGTGCAAGAACCAGGTATTTGGGTCGACAAATTTTCAGAGGCGGGAGCGGACATAATAACGTTTCATCTAGAAGCTTCCAGAGATCCTATTGATATCCTAAAACATACACACTCGCTGAGATGCAAGGCTGGCATTGCCATCAATCCTGGCACCTCCATAGATCTGGTTGAACCTTTTCTTACAAAAATAGATTTACTGCTCCTGATGACAGTAAATCCTGGATTTGGTGGTCAGAGATTTATCAAAGGAACGCTTCCAAAAATTAGGAAAGCAAGGGAAATGATAGATTCATGTCACCATCCAATATTTTTAGAAGTGGATGGAGGAGTAGACCTGAAAACTGCTCATTGGTTAAAGGATGCTGGTGTCGATGTTTTAGTCTCAGGATCGACTATTTTTAAATCGAAGAACTATGAGGACATAATAGAGAAGCTTAGGAAAGCTTGATAGAAGAAATAGATTAGCAGCTCATGGCACCACGTTATCCATAGAGATGTGGGGGGAAACTTGTGTAAACAAGAGTCGCTTTTAAAGAGTTTTAGCAATAATACAAAAAAACGAGGAAGCGGTAGATCTCTGATTTATTGGGGTAAAAAAGAGCAAATTCATCTCACGGAACAGCATTTTAAAAATAGGCATATGGCATGGCATCAGGTAAATGAAAATGTTTTTAAAATTTTTGGTATCTCTAGATAACAAATCGAGAAAGCGGCACAATGATTTCGTTTAAAATTGATGTTAGAAAAAACGGGAAGACTGAAGAAGCAAGAAAAGCGAGAGGTGACGTTATAGAAATTGCAAGATCTGCAATTGAAGCTGTCGATCCTTATGCAGCGGTTAAAAGAGTTTTGAAGATCAGCCAAAATGAGTTAGAAATCCAAAGAGACAAATTTGATTTGAGGAATTATAAAAACATTTATCTTGTTGGGTTTGGAAAGGCATCGTTCCCAATGGCAAAAGCAGCGTGCGAATCACTTAGTATAGATGACGGGGCTGTGATTATTCCTGCTCCGTCACAGAGCCTTATAGAAAACATAGAGCTAAGGCAGGGAACTCATCCAATTCCAAGCCAAATAAACTTAAATGCAACAAACGAAGTGATAGAAATTGTTAAAAATGTTAAAAAACAGGACCTGCTTGTAGTGCTCATTTCGGGAGGGGGGTCTGCTCTTTTGTCAAAACCGAGAATTTCCATAAAAGATCTGAGGGTTGCAACAGATCTTTTGCTTAAGTCAGGATGCACAATAACGGAACTAAACGGGGTTAGAAAACACTTATCCTGGGTCAAGGGAGGGCAATTAGCCTCACTTGCCAAAAGCACCATTATTTCTTTGATTGTGTCTGACATCGTTAACGACCCACTTGACGCAATAGCATCGGGCCCAACTTATCCGGATTCCACAACATTTGCGGATGCGAAAGCGGTGCTCGAAAAATACGAGCTTTGGGAGGGGATGCCACCAGGCGTCCAAAATATTATAAAAGAGGGGTTAACTGGAAAGACTCCAGAAACTGCAAAAGAGGAGACATGGGATTGGAACCGCATTCACAATTATATTATTGCAAACAACCAGTCTGCGTGTTTAGCTGCCTGCAGAAGAGCAAGTGTACTTGGCTATGGGGCCGTTCTGCCCCCATCCAAAATCTCTGGGGAAGCAAGAGAAGTGGGAAAAAAGATTGTTCGTAAAATGAAATCTTACAAAGAGGGGAAGGTAGCGTTAGTGGGTGGAGGAGAAACAACTGTTCGAGTCAGAGGAAATGGAAAAGGGGGAAGAAATCAAGAGATTGTTCTTGGAACTGTGGAGGTTATGAGGGATAAACCGTTAGTTTTTGCTTCCTTTGGAACGGATGGAATTGACGGCAACACCGATGCGGCGGGGGCGATTGCCGATGGGCAGACATTCGAAAGAGCCTTAGACAGTCATCTCAATCCAGAAGATTATTTAAAGAGAAACGACTCTTATAATTTCTTTAGAAAATTAGAGGATTTGTTGATCACGGGTCCTACCAATACGAATGTCATGGATTTGCAGATCCTGTTGAAATATAAATAGGTGCAAAATGCTCATTACAACAGTTGAAAGGTTTGGCAAAAGCCAAACTGAATTTTTGGGGTTGGTTGGAGGTAATAGTATTGCGAGAATCTCATTAAGGGGAGCTAGAAATCCTACTATTACTTAACTTATGCTGAAAGAATGGATGAAACACGAGAATTGGCGATTAGAAAAATGGTCGAAAGAGCTAGTGACCTGGGGGCTAACGCAATAATAGGTGTTAGATTCTCGACAATTTTCCTGTTGTCTGGATTCGCAGAGATATTTGTTTGTGGAACAGCTGTTGTGCTCAAAGAGATAAAAGGAGCGGGTTGTGAAGCGATCTAGCTGCTTTGAGATCTTGCGATATTTCTGCCAATGCGGAAGTTGAATCTAGCAAGGTTGCGATGGTTTTTGCTTTTGCCAATCTTTTATAACTTCTTTTTTTTCCACCTACCAATCTTAAAGAAAGTTGTCATGAGGATACCATACACGACATTAGTAATTGCAAGATCTAACCATATTCCATTCGGTCCCAGCAACGATGACAATAGAAATGCCAGTGGAATTCTCAATCCCAGGAAAGTTATGGTACTGGTTAGCAGAGGAATTTGTGTATCGCCCGCCCCATTTTGAGACCTCCCCAAAGTCATCCCGAGCCCAACGAAAAGCAAAGAGGGAGCAACAAATCTTAGGAAACTTGCTCCTACTCTAAGCACTTTTATTTCTCCATCCCTATTGAAAATACCTATTATCTCCTCTGGAAATGCGAACAGAAAGGTGCTGAGCACACACATGATTATGGCCGCGTACAACGCGCATAGCCACCCGCTCTTTTCGGACCTCTCTACTTTAAGAGCGCCAAGATTTTGTCCAACTAGGGTTGCAGCAGCAAAACCTATTCCCATAATTGGAATAGTCACAGCCATGTTCAGTCTCATTCCTATTCCATAAGCAGCCACAACGTTTGTTCCGTACTGAGCTACAGTCGACATCAAAATTAGCATAGTGATGTTCATTACTATCATTTCCAGAGATCCAAAAAGACCTATTTTGATTATTTGACCCATTGTCTTTGTATCAGGTCGGAGGTTGCTTTTCCTTAGGCGAACATTACTCCTTCCAGAATATAGAACCCAAAAGATAAATGGCAAAGCAGCACCCCTGCCAATCACAGTGGCCACCGCTGAACCCGCGACACCAAGCTCCGGAAAAAAGCCGATTCCGAATATGAGCAGCGGATCCAAAATTATGTTTAATAAGGTTGATACGACAAGAACTATCATGGGAGATATTGGATCTCCTGCACCTCTCAATGATGAAAACATCATCACTGTCAAAAAGATGGTCGGGCTTCCTAAGGCCAAAATTTTTATGTAACTGCTCCCGAGATTGATCACGTCCTTTTCTGCTCCCAGCAATCTCAACAAGGGCTCTGCAAAGATATAACCTAAAATCATCACAACCAAGGAAAACATTAAAGCAAGGAGGAGTGACTGCATGACCACATTGTTAGCAGAATCAGAATCCTTTCTTCCAATATATCTTGAAACAAGGGCAATAGCGCCAACGGATATTCCCATAACTGCAACCATTATTATTCCGATTATCACTCCGCCCATGGAAACAGCGGCTATGGCTGAAGGGCCAAGTCTTCCGACAAAAAACATATCTACTATGCTAAAAAAATCCTGCAAAAAAGAAGTGAGTATCATAGGTACTGCAAGGAACCATATATTCTTTGATATGCTCCCAACGGTTAGATTTCTATCGATCAGTGATCTCATTCTTTCGATTGCTCCTTTTTCCTCCAGCGCAAGCGGTCTTATTTATTTCGCTAAAATCAGAAAGGTAGTAGTATAACGTATTTATAGATAAATCTTCCCCTGATCTTCGATGGTTCTCTTTCGAATGGTTCCTCTTGGCAAACAGAATAAGGTTCGCAGGTCGCAAGTTTTATAAAGTTTAATTTCATTCTTAAGCAAAAATGTCAAAAAAANNCATTGCTCTTTTTTTAGTCCTTCTTACTTTAAGCGTTCTTGGTTCTGTTTTATTTATTGTGATTGCGCAACCGACTGCGCAACCTCAAAATGATGTCGACGAAGTCGAAGTAGATGAAGAAACTTCTGAGGGTTATCAGGAAGGTTATGAGGAGGGGTACGAAAAGGGATACAGTGACGGGATCAATGACCTATCAGTTCGAACAAACTATTTTCCCAAGACCGATCAAAGCAATGAGTATTATAGGGGCTACGATCATGGATACAAAGCAGGATATATTGAGGGCAATCCGAACGCTCTAAAGAGACCTGCACTTTGCGCTGGACTTTGTGAATTACCTTGCCTGACAACTTGCTTTTGCGTCGTTTTTCCGCTAATCTCAATCATCACTTTTTTTAGCAGCATCGGAGGTTGCTGTAGTAATCTTATCTCTAGTTTAACGCTTTCGTTGGCTTGCCCATGTACCCTTCCTATGCTTTGTCCTACAATAATTTTACAGTTATACTCTACATGTTGTTCAACATGCTGCTTTTGCCTTGAAGCACCGTTTTCATTAATCGGTACGATCTTTTGCTGCGTTAAAATGGAATTTGGCTCGTGTTGCTATGCCCTAACTGGAGAACTGTATAGCCATGAAATTGGTGGGCTGGTGGGAATGTGTACCGAACGATTGGGGATTTGTTGTATGCAGGCAGGTTGGTAGAATGACAAACAAAGAAATACCGTTGGTTGAGCTGCAAAATGTCAGTAAAATCTATACAGAGTACGGCTACGAGGTTCATGCGGTAAAAGATGCATCGTTTAGAATCTATCACGGTGAAAGCATTGCAATAACTGGTAGAAGCGGGAGCGGTAAGTCTACCTTACTGCATCTGATGAGCTGTTTGGATGTCCCTACAAAAGGAAAAGTGTTCATAGATGGAAAAGACTCAACCAAACTTTCACAGGCAAGTCTATCGCAGCTTAGAAACAGATACATGGGTTTTGTTTTCCAGAATTACACGGTTTTGCCAGGCTTTACGGTTCTTGAGAATGTGAATTTTCCGGGAGTCATTGGAGGAAAAACTGAAAAACAACTGCACGATAAGGCCATGGGTTTGCTCAAAACCGTCGGATTAGCCCACAGAGTGAAGCATCTTGGAGTCCATCTATCTGGGGGAGAACAGCAAAGAGTCGCACTCGCAAGAGCAATGATCAATGACCAAAAGGTTTTATTTGCTGATGAACCAACTGGAGCCCTGGATCGAAAGGGAGCGGAGCTAGTGATGGATCTAATGAAAAAATTAAATGAAGAAAAAAGAATAACCTTATTGTTTGTGACTCACGAACTCTCATTAACCGATTATGCCAAGAGAATTATAAGACTGGAAGATGGAAGGGTGATCAGCGATGAGTAGGAAACTGCGCTTTGAGCTTCCATGGGAAGGAGAAAAAGGAGGCAGCTCTAGGGTCGCGTGGAAGTTTGCAGTTCATGAATTGAAAGCACACATTCGCATATTCACTCTTATCATACTAATAATGGCAGTCGTGACAACTCCGTTTAGCTTGAGTTTGAGCTTCAACTATTATCTTGATACAGTGGTCAAGACGAGCATAGAGGATTCGGTATCATCTGATATAACCCTAGCGTATCCGAGATCTATAGTTATAGATGAGGTGGCTCACGGGTCTTCTTCCATAATGCATGATGCTCAGAAGAGAGCCGAACTTCTTCGAGAAAAGGGGCTTAACGCGTCAGTCAGACACGTTTGTTTTGAAGATGTGGCGCTACCTGGTGGAATAACTCATCAAGCGGAAATATGGGGCATAGATACCAAAAACGACTCTAAAGTTTGTTCTCTTGAGGAGTATCTGATTGAGGGAGAATGGTTTGATCCGAATGTTAGATATGTCACAGAACGCGAATCGGAATCCTTCATTGATAAGTTAATCCAAGACATGCTTCCTGAGAGCCAATGGATACAGATGGGCGTGATCATATTTGCATCTATCCCGCACATAAACGTGCTATGGTACAATATTACATATCCTATGATTGGACGGGTGTTTGACCAAGCAACTGCAATGCTATTTTTAGCACCTTATCCCCTATCGCTTTTTGCGGGGTCCGTAGATTCAGTAAAAGATGCAATGTTACCATCCAGAGTGACTCATCCCGAAAATTTCTTGGCCAGCATGCTCGAAACACTCTCTCCCAGACTGGCCAACATTCTACCAATTCTTGCAATGCTGGAAGAGATAGAGCAGGATGTTGAAAGGTTAAACCTTCCAACTTCGGTTGTGTTTTGGGTAAAATTAGAAGAATATGCTGATGTGATCTCGCAGGATTTTCCGCTAGTCGGTAAGGTCATTAATAACGTCGTTACGCCCATAATGGACAGACTGACAGCCGCATTCAAGATAGAGACCAAGTATCCGTTAGTGGTTGGAAAATCGTTTGCTGATAACTGGGGCATTGAAGTTAATGACACCATCCTGTTAATGCCTGAATTTACTGGAAGAAGCGGAGGGATTTCAGGTTTTGTGCCGGCCGAAGTTATAGGAATTTACGATACAGGACTCTCAGAGTTAGAGAGATGGAGATTTTATATGCCCCTCGAATCTGTTGCCGAAATGAAAGGATACAGAGATGAGGAAGGAGTTGAGATTCTAGTTCGGGGGGAGGAAACCGAAGAGCGGGGTATATTAGCTATCTTTGGAAAGAGTGAGGAGGAAGGATTAAATGCCTTAGAGATTAGCCGAGATATATTTGATGATGTCGCAATTTTTACATGGGAGGATTATGTAGAAATCATATATGGCAGCTTTGTCACTCTTGTGCTGCCTCTGACTATGATCATAATGATTATTGCCCTCGTGTCTGCATTAGCAGCAATTGCTTCCATTATGGATTCAATAGCTAGAAGGAGAACAAAAGAGATAGGATATCTTAAAGCTTATGGGCTTAGGAATAGGGGTGCCATTAACATTGTTTTATACCAAGCCCTCCTGATGGGACTGATAGCGGGTGTGGTTGGTATTGGTCTGTTCATCGGAGGGATCTATTTCATGAAGGAGTATCTCATGATTTCAATCGGATTAAATCCGCTTTACATAGTCACTGTGGGGTTAATCCCGATAATAACCTCTATCTTAGGGGCGTTGGCACCTGGAATAAGAATTGCGAGGCTCCAACCAGTAATTGCTCTAAGAGAAGGAGAAATGCAGATGTAGGGTTTGGACGCTGTTGCAAAGTATACTATAAAAAACCTTTTCACTACTGAAGAATTTTGTCCAGGATAGATAAAAGATAAAAAATCAACTGAGTTAAAATTTTTTAGTTAAGAGGCTGTCCGACAAACATTGGAAGGTGAATAATTTTTAGT
>DUKC01000126.1:0-5092 GCA_013329495.1 Thermoplasmata archaeon | reverse complement strand
GGGACATCCTCTTAAATAAACTCTATGTAGAATAAAATTAAATAATCGGGACTAGAAAGTAATGAGTGGAAGGGAGTGAAATGCTAAGCTTAAGCTTAAAGGAAAGCAACCTTGAGAAAGCGGGGTTATTTCTTCAATTAAAAATTGGAGAGATTGAAGTGGTCCGATCTATGTTGACCTCTCCGATATCTCAAGTTCTCGTTGATCCTGAGGATCAGCTGACTTTCTTATAATTTTGTTTTAAGCTTTGGTTATATTATAGAAAGTTCTTTTCCAATCACCTCGAAAGCGTTTATTGCCTTGTCCAAATGATCTTTGGTCAGCGCCGCATTCATCTGTGTTCTAATTCTGGCTTTATCTTTAGCCACCATAGGAAAGACGATAGGAAATGCGAAAATTCCCTTATCAAATAACTTCTCGCTAACGGTCTGAGCCAGTAGACTCTCCCCAACTATGATTGGAATGATTGGCGTTTGGCTGCTGCCTGTATCGAATCCCAATTGTTTGACTGCTTTCTTAAAATATCTTGTATTGTCCCACAGATTTCTCACCCATTCGGGCTCGGTTTCAAGCACATCGATTGCGGCAGTGCATGAGGCTGCAACTGAGGGAGGTGTTGCACCAGATAATAACCATGTTCTTGACTTGTTGTAAGCAAAACTGTACAGATCGCTGCTTCCGCTTATGTGACCCCCCATAACTCCGAACGCCTTTGAGAAGGTTCCAACTTCGACCTGAATATCTTTTCGGGACAGCTTGAAGTGATCGACAGCTCCGCGACCTCCATCTCCAAGAACTCCTTCTCCATGCGCGTCATCAACATAGATCATTGCTCCATGCCTAGATCCTATTTTAGCTATTTCATCTAACGGTGCAATGTCTCCGTCCATAGAAAATACCCCATCGGTAATGATCAGTATTCTTCGATAAGAGGGATCGTGCTTTTCTGCCTCGTTAAGGACCTTTTCCAGTTCGTCCGTGTCTCGATGCTTGTAAATTGCCCTGTCTGCTTTGGTTAGCCTCACACCATCTATGATTGATCCGTGATTGAGTTCATCACTAATAATTATATCTCCCTTACCAGCCAGTTGGGGAATTAATCCTTCATTTGCCATAAATCCAGTCTGGTAAACCAAAGAAGCCTCGGCATCTTTAAACTTTGCAAGTCTTCGCTCAAGCTGAACGTGAAGATCTGTGTTGCCTGAGATAGATCTGTCTGAACCTGCTCCTGCGCCGTGAGTCTTTATGGCTTTTAAAGCCGCCTTCTTTACTTTGGGGTGGTTGCATAAACTCAGATAATTGTTGGAGCAAAGCATTAGTACCTTTTTTCCATCAACTTTGCAAACAGGTTCGGATGGTCCTTCCAATACCCTTAACTTCCAGTCAAAACCATTTCTAACAAGCTCTTCATATTCTTCTTTTAAGAATTTAGTGGGATTTCTCATGTAATTTCACCTCTCAAATTGGGTATGTAAGAAGGATTACTTGAAGGTATTAATTATTTACTGTTGGTCATACTAGAAGAATTTCATTAATCAAAAACTAGGGCAGATTCGTTTACAAGTTCTTTCGATGCGGGCAAATCACCCCTTATTTAACTTCCTTGACAGTTTTGTTAGCATATCTTTAGTCATCGCTTCTAGACTATATTTGGGTTGCCATCCCCATTCTTCTCTTGCGGCACTGTCATCGAGAGATTTTGGCCACGAATCAGCAATGGTCTGACGAAAATTAGGCTTGTATTCGCACACGAATTCTGGAATGAATTTTTTGATTGAAGCAGCAAGTTCCCCCACGGAAAGACTCATAGAATTGATATTATAGTCGCAGTGACGCTTTAGCTTACTAACATCGGCTTCGGCTAACTTTATGATGCCTTCAATGGCATCTGGCATGTACATCAAGGGCAAAACTGTGTCTTCTCTCAGGTAACAGGTATAACTCTTCTTTCTCAATGCCTCATAATAAATTTCAACTGCATAATCGGTAGTTCCACCACCGGGAAGGGTTCCACTGCTGATAATTCCGGGATATCTAACTCCGCGCACATCCAGTCCATATTTCTGGAAATAATAATTTCCAAGCAGCTCGCCAGTCACCTTGTTCACCCCATACATGGTTGTGGGCCTCATGAGGGTTTCGTTGGGTGTGTTGACTTTAGGTGTGCCGGGTCCAAATGCTGCAATGGAACTTGGTACCATGATACGTTCAAGGTTGTGTTCCCTTCCTAGTTCAAGCATGTTGTAGAGGCCAAGCACGTTGACCCTAAACGCGAGTTGAGGGTTCTGTTCGCCTCGGGCAGAAAGGATTGCTGCCATGTTATAAATCGTATCCACGTCATGCTTTGTTATCACCCTCTCTACACTCTCCCTATCAAGGATATCAGCGAATTCGAATGGGCCTGAATCGTGCAGCTTTTCTGAAGGTTTTGTTCTGTGACCCGTTGCTACAACTGAATTATTGCCGTATCTCTTCCTCAGCTCCATCGTAAGTTCTGATCCGATTTGGCCGCATGCGCCAAGAACTAGTATTCTATTCATTTAATTTTTCATTATAATTAAACATTTATAATCTTTTTTAACGTTTTAACATATTGAACTAACAATAACCTCCTTAGCTTTCCCATCATCCTTTATTTTTAAAAATATGTAATTATCCCCTTTTTCATAACTCACTTTGCTTCCATCTACCCTCACGATGATACGTGGCTTGACTCCATAGAATTTTAATAACATGAATTCTCTTCCGGGTTGATAAGTTCCTGTTCTTTTGCCAATATTGAAAATCAATTTGTTTCCGTCTTTTCTTAATGAAAAGTTTGTCATTGAAGAGGGTGAATTTATTGTTTCTCCATCATCCTCATACAAAGAATGAGATGATCTTGTTGAAAGATCTCCGGCAAATATTTCCAGAGTTAACTCATTAAGCTTTTCTTGATCTACCCAAAGCATCGATTTTTGCCGGGGGATGATCGAACCTTCTCTTAAAAAGAGCGGCAAAACATCCAAAGGAGCCTTGTAGTAGATCCAGGAATTGCCCTCTATTTTTTCTTGGTTCCAATGGTCCCACCACGTTCCCTCAGGAAGATAGATTATTCTTTCTGTTTTTCCCTTCTCCACAACTGGAGCGACCAATACATGCGAGCCCAGCATAAACTCGTCTTCAATAAGATAGGTGTTTTCATCGGTCTGAAATTCAAACAAGAGGGGTCTGATGATGGGATATCCCTTTTGAGAGGATTCATAAAACAGATCGTAGATGTATGGCAAAAGCTCGTACCTCATTTCTACGTATTTTCTAATTATAGAAGTATAGTACTCTCCGTACACCCAAGGCTCTTGATCGGGTGTCCCCAGACAGGTGTGTTCTCTGCACAGCGGGACAAAGGCACTAGCCTCGTACCATCTCACCAAGAGTTCTGGAGATGGCGAACCCGAAAAACCGCCGATGTCTGATCCAACGAAAGGCATGCCGCTCAATCCCAGATTGAGAAACATTGGGAGTTGAAGTTCCAAGTGTTCCCAGCTTGCCGTATTGTCTCCTGTCCATGAAGCAGCATATCTCTGAATTCCTGAGTATCCCGCCCTTGATAAAACGAAAGGTTTCTTGTCCGGTGCCAACTTTCTAATGCCATCGTAAGTTGCCATGACGTTTGTTATTGCGTAGATATTGTGATTCTTTAGATGAGAAGTTGACAATCCATGGTCATAAAAAATGACATCATCGTCCATTGTTTTAGAGGGATTGAACACGGCGGGCTCATTCATATCGTTCCAAATTCCATCAACACCTGCTTCTAATAGATCTCCGTATAGTCCACCCCACCAATCTCTGACCTCTTTCCTGGTAAAGTCGGGCCAGACGCACAAACCAGGCCACATCTTATCTTTGTATACTTTCCCATTCTCGTGTTTTAGAAAGTAGCCCTTTTCTTCTCCTTCATCGTAAACAGGATACCCATCTTCGACTCTTACGGCGGAGTCTATGATCGCAACGACCTTGAATCCCATAGCTTCAAGCTTATCCAGAGTTTTTTTTGGATCGGGGAATCTGTCGTTGTTCCACGTGAAGGACTTGTAACCGTCTTGGTAGTGAATATCGAGATAGATCACGTCGCAAGGTATTTTCTCTTCTCTGCACTTCTTTGCGATTTCAAGCACTCTGTCGTCAGGGTAGTAGCTGTATCTGCACAACTGGTGACCTAAAGACCAAAGAGGGGGCAGTTCGATTCTCCCAGTCAGATCAGTATATCTTTCTAAAACTTTCTTTATGCTGGGTCCATAAAAGAAATAATAATCGAGCTCTCCGCCATCTGATTCAAACACGTATCTGTTTTCCCAATTATACCCCATGTCAAAAGTGGTTCTGTAGGTGTTGTCAAAGAAGATACCGTAGGCCTTACCGTTCTTCAGGCCAATAAAGAACGGAATTGATTTGTATAGGGGATCAGTAGATGTTCCATAACCAAAAGCATCGGTGTTCCACATTGACAGGTTGTTTCTTCTTTTGTCTAATGAGCCGGTCTTCTCTCCAAAACCATAGTAGTGCTCTTCCAAAGGCATCCATTTGGAACACCTTACCTTGTAGCCTTCCTTAGCTTTACTCCATTCCACGGGTTTGTAATCTTTATTTATGAGTCTACCACTTTTGTCCCAAAAGGAAAATAAACAGGGGTCTTTATTGATTGTTAGTTTTACTTCTGCAGTCGTAAGATTAATCGAGCTTGAAGATTCAAAAACGTTATAACCGGTCTTCTCCCGCCCTCTTTCTACCACGGCCCATGAATAGTCTTCTGCGAATTCTTTATGAGGGGCCAATCGTATTGAGATCAAATCAGGAGCAATAACTGTAACATTAATCAACGCATTTTGGCATTCCAAGATTATTCCTCTTCTGTTATCTTGAAAACTGACAACTTTGCCAATTTCCTCAAATTGCTCCTCATTCCTGTCAACCTGTACGCAACCAACACAGGATAGTATTGATAGGTTTATCAGGATAACTAAAAATTTCTTAAGCATGGATAGATGTTATGCTTTGTGCATTTAAAAGCTTTTATAACATGTTAAGTTAGTTTATTCATAATAACAGT
>DUKC01000096.1:258-3906 GCA_013329495.1 Thermoplasmata archaeon | reverse complement strand
TTTGTAAGTTGATTGCTTGGACTGCCAACAAAGAAAATCACTCTTTCAAATTATTTGTTTGACTTTCTCCGCCCTTTTTTCATAGATCTGTTGACAATCGACATTGTCCCTCAAACCACCAATTCCAATTTGAATTCTTTTGAACTTGGTAAGGAGAAACAAGCAGGTTATTCCGTGAGTCCTCTTAGGCTAATCAGCCAATAACTTCTCCAAAAAGATGAGTTGGAGTGCAATCCACGATCTCAACCTCAGCCACATATCCCAGGGGAAGGTTTCTTTTAATAATCACTGGTTTATAAGACAGATTCCTTCCCTTCGTTGTCCCTTCTTTACCTCTTCCAGTTACGATTACCTTGCCTGTTCTCCCCACAAAACTGCGGTTTCTTTTATAGGCAATTTCTTTTACTAGCTCGGTGAGCTCCCTCGATCTATCCTTGGCTATTTGGGTCGGCACTCTTTCTTTCATTAGCTTCGCTTCGGTTTTTGGCCGTGAAGAAAATCTGGTGATGTTTACCTTATCCGGCTCAATTTTTCTGATGAGCTCCAACGAGTTTTCAAAATCCCTTTCATCCTCCCCTGGAAATCCCACAATTAGGTCGGTTGAGAGCGTGAGTTCAGAGATTTCTCTTCTAAATGAGTCAACCACTGAAATGAATCGTTCGACAGAATAACCCCTCCTCATCAAATCTAATATTTTGTCTGAACCAGACTGAACAGGCAAATGCAAGAATTTGAAAACTTTGGGGTTACCGTACGCCCCGATAAGGCCCTTCAGGTCCTTTGAAGCATGAGCAGGATTCATCTGGCCGATCCTTAGCCAGAACTCTTTGTCTATCCCGCATATCTCTTTGATTAGCTCGCTGAGCCTCTGCCCTCTATCCCATCCCCATCCGCCTGTATCTTGAGCTGTAAGTCTTATCTCTTTGCACCCATTTACCGCAGCCCTGCAGACATCCTCTTTAATTGAATGAAGTGGGTAAGAACGAAGCCTGCCCCTCGCAAGCCTTGTTATGCAGAAGGTGCACTTATGAAGGCATCCCTCTCCTATCGGAATGGTGGCAATTGGCGGATGCCACCGGTGAGGCATTCCAGATTTTGGTTTTTCTTTTAACCCTACCTCGCTCTCTTCGACTCCCTCAACTAATTCGGGCAAATGATGCAAATGCGTTGGTTCAAGCAACAGCGCCTTAGGTGCAGCGTCTCTTATCAATTCCTTTTGAACGGATGCCATGCAACCTGTTACGATCAACTTTTTCTTGAGTTTGTTCAGTACACCTAGCCTATGAAGCATCCTTTGCTGGGTTGAGTCAATGACCGTGCACGTTGCTAATATCAGCAAATCTGCTTCGCCGGGATCTGTCACCATTTCATCGCCCCTCTTTTCCAGAATCCCCTCTATGATCTCCGCGTCGGCTTTGTTTGCACTGCACCCATAAACTTCGAGGTAGGCTTTCATGACAAATCTTTTAATAGGAACTTTATATTTCACTTTAGTGGTTGAGAATGAGGCTGCTTTTAATCCACTCGGATTGGATAGAATACCAGGTTAAGCAAAAAACTGGCAAGTGGGCAGAGGTCATAAGTGAGGAAGAAAAATCCCAGCGCTTGGAAGAAGTCCTGGTTGCTTTTATCACCGCTGAAAAGGAAGATGAAAAAGATACAGAGCAAATCAGTGAGAAGGCGTGCTCAGAGATAGAAGCGGTTCTAAAGCAATTGAAACTGAATCGATTGATGCTTTATCCCTATGCTCACCTTTCCTCCAGCTTAGCCTCTCCAGAGAAAGGGAAGGCCATATTCAGGAAGTTAGAAGAAAACCTCAGAGCAAAGGGCGTGGAGGTGAAGCGCTCTCCTTTTGGGTGGTACAAGGCATTCAAGCTCTCGTGCAAGGGACACCCTCTATCAGAACTTTCGAAAGAAATCAGAATAGAAAGAAAGGAAGAAAAGGCGCTAGAAGCCGAAAGAAAACTGGTGTCCCACTGGTATGTCGTAGATTTAGAAAGTAAGTTGCATGAGTTAAGGATGGAGCGGGGGGAGCTCAAGGGATTTGATTTCTCAACCTATCCCAATCTGGAAAAGTTTGCTCTCCACGAGCTGGCAAAGAAAAGAAAGGGCAAGGAAGAGCCTATTCATATAAAGCTCATGCGTCAGTTAGAGCTGGTGGACTATGAGCCTGCCTCTGACCCAGGTAATTTTAGGTTCTTACCAAAGGGGAAATTAGTCAAGAACCTGCTTGAGCAGCTGGTAATCAACTGGATGCAGGAGGAAGGCGCTCTTGAAGTCGAGACCCCTCTAATGTACGATTCAGCGCATCCGGCTCTCTCTGATTATTTAGCTAGGTTTCCAGCTAGGCAATATAGGATAAACACTCCAAACAAAGATTGCTTTTTGCGCTTCTCAGCCTGCTTTGGCCAATTCCTAATGATAAAAGATGTAAGTCTGTCCTACAAGCACCTGCCTCTGTGGGTCTTTGAGCTAGCCAAGAGCTTTAGGCTTGAGCAAAGAGGAGAACTCACTGGCTTGCGAAGGCTGAGAGCATTCACAATGCCAGACTGCCATGCATTTTGTGCAGACCTCGAACAGGCGAAGCATGAACTGTTGAAACGCTTCCAGCTCAGTCTAAACCTTCAAAAGAAAATAGGATTCAACCTGCCGGAAGAGTTTGAGTTTGCGATCAGAGCAACTAAAGACTTTTGGAAGGAAAATGAGGAATTGATAGTAAGCCTGCTCAAGCTATGGAAGAAGCCCGCATTGGTAGAACTCTGGGACCAGCAATTCTTCTATTTCATCCTAAAATATGAGTTAAATTTTGTAGATTCGCTGGATAAAGCCTCAGCTCTCACTACCGATCAGATCGATATAGAAAATGCAAAAAGGTATGGGATTAGCTATGAGACTAGAGAAGGAAGGACCGAAGAACCTATAATTCTGCATCTCTCTCCAAGTGGTGCAATTGAAAGAATGCTCTACGTATTGCTTGAGCGAGCATGGATCACGCACCAGAATGAGGGAAAGAAGCCAACTCTGCCGTTCTGGCTCTCTCCGACCCAGCTCAGGTTGATACCTGTTTCTTCAGACTACCTCGCTAACTGTGAGCAGATCGCTGAGTCCTTTAAAGGAGTTGCGAGGGTAGACATTGATGACAGGGAAGAGTCTGTCGCGAGGAGAATCAGGGATGCCGAACACGAATGGATTCCGCTCATAATCGTTTACGGGGCGAAAGAACGGGAGAGCGGAAAATTGGCTGCGAGAGTCAGAAATGAGAAAGAGCAAACTCTCACTTTGGAAGAGCTCAAGAACAAGTTCACCAAAGAAAACGAAGGCTATCCATTTTCGAGTTTGCCTCTGCCTCATCTGGTAAGCAAGAGGCCACGATTTGTAGGCTAGAGCCCTCAATAGTTTGCATAAAGGCCCTCCGGGTCTTGCAGTCAAAAGGGCCCAAATTTCATATGAGACAAATTTATAACAGAATTACCTTGATAGATATAAGTGATATCCTCCAGCCACCAAACCTTTCGGTTTGGAGGGGGCTTCCAGCTTTTGCTTCACGGTACTCCCACATCGCCTCCGCTTCAGGGAGCGTTTTGCAGAATTTTCGGTTCTCACCTCATCTCCCAGACTCGATCCCCTCATCCTCGAGAAGAAGTCAGG
>DUKC01000096.1:0-163 GCA_013329495.1 Thermoplasmata archaeon | reverse complement strand
ATACTCTTTGGATTCAAAAAGATTGTGCTAATTCATCTCCTTCCAAAAAAAGGGGAGACTTCTTGGCAATAAAGTTAAATATTAAAAAGTTTATAAAAGCTTATGGCAAGTTACATAAAACTTTATGGCCCTTCAATAAGCAAGGCACTAGAGAAACTGGAGG
>DUKC01000159.1:3497-10049 GCA_013329495.1 Thermoplasmata archaeon | reverse complement strand
TTCTCCAAATTTTGTCATCCCAACTCCTATAACTGCTACTTCTCTCATTTTTATTCCTCCCTTATCTTTTTCCTCAATTTGGCATAGGTCGCATAATCAACATACTCCTTCTTATCGATGGCATCCCTGAGCTTGTCCTTCCTGTCCATCTTGAGGATCCCATCGGTTACAGTCAGGTCGAATGAATCAGCTCCCGCACCTGAACCGTATGAGGTGAGGAATATCCTGTCACCAGGCTTTGCAACATCAAGCACAGCCACCAAGCCCAAGGGGGAAGAACCTGAGTACGTGTTTCCAATCAGAGGAGTAAGCAAACCCGCCTCGATTTGGTCTCTTGTGAATCCAAGCATTTTCCCAACTCTCAATGGAAACTTGCCATTGGGCTGATGGAACACCGCATAGTCGTAATTCTCAGGCTTCGCGTTGAGCCTGTCCAGCAGGGCTTTGGAGGCGTTAAAGACGTGCTTGAAATACGCAGGTTCTCCTGTGAATCTGCCTCCGTGCTGGGGATAGAACGCTCCGTCTCTCCGCCAAAAATCGGGGGTGTCCGTGGTGTAGGAGAGGGTATCGTTTATTTTGGCAATCAGATCTTGCTTGCCAATAATAAATGCAGCGCCTCCTGCAGAAGCGGTGTATTCGAGAGCGTCCCCTGGGGCACCTTGGGATGTGTCTGCCCCAATAGCACATCCGTATTTGATCATTCCTGCCTTGATCAATGCTATGCAGAATTGCATTCCTGCAGTGCCTGCCTTGCAGGCAAACTCAAGATCGGCGCAGAACAAGAAGGGGGTTGCCTGAAGGGCCTCGCCGACAATAGTGCCTGTTGGTTTAACGGCATATGAATGAGACTCCGATCCCACGAATACTGCTCCAATTTCTTGGGGATCAATTTTGCTTCTATCTAAGGCCTGCCTTGAAGCTTCAACCGATATTGTTGCGCAATCCTCATCCAGAGAGGGAACCGATTTTTCTTTCACGTTCAGACCCCGCGGTGCACTGATTGGATCGGCACCCCACTGCCTTGCAATCGTGCTTGCTTTTATTCGATAATGAGGCACGTAGCCTCCATAAGACACTATTCCTACTTCCATTTTATCACTCGTTAGTAATTTTGTATCGAGCTTTAAAACTTTGCTATTGAAAATTTCGGCATTTGACGATAGAGAAAGCCAAAAGTGATGCAATCCTCTTTGAATGAGAGGATAATGTTTAAAAGAGAGATAGACGATAGAGAGTTAGGAAGACAGGAAAAGATTAAAGAAGGTAATGCTGTATATTAAACGCAAATAAAAGTATGCACCATAGGTAGCCTTTTCCTGTAAAAGGAAGCCGAGCATAAAAATTGGGGAAATAATCAGAGGAGGACAAAGAGATGGTAAGAAGATCCAGAGGGATACGAGCAAAGAGCAGGCATGTCATGAGAAAGAGCGTGAGTGAACCGAGCATGCCGCCTGTCACCAAATCCTTACAGAAGTTTGCAGATCGTCAGAAGGTAGCGATAGCTATAAATCCTTCAATACATGGAGGTATTCCTCATCGAAAGTTTCAGGGCTTAACCGGGGAAATTGTTGGAAAGCAAGGCGAAGCTTATCTCCTAAAAATTAAGACAGGCAGAAAGGAGAAAGAGATAATAATAAGACCTGAACATTTAAAACCAATTGGGTAGGGTAAAATTAAGGCAAAATGACAGAAAAGATTAGGTTATTATCACTTTCAGAAGTAAAGCATCTTTTAAACAAAGCGAGAAAGAGCAGGGAAGAACTCAATGAACCGCAGAAGCAAGCCCTGCAGCATGCGGAAAAGTTTGCCAAACTCTCGCTTGAAAAAACGAAGAAGCTGATTGAGGATCTGCTCAAAATTGAAGGGATTGAGGAGTCTTCCGCCCTTAAGATAGCAGACCTTCTGCCAACACATGAGGAGGATGTTAAGTTAATTTTTGCGAAAGTCAGAGTGACACTAAAGGAAGACCAGATCAAGCAGGTTCTGAAAATAGTTGGTGGCTATTTGGAATAGAAGAGGAGGATTTTGACAGATGGAAGATTGGGTTTATGTGATTGATTATTTGTCAGAGGGAAGACTGGACTGGCCTCACCATCGAAGACAACCCACAGTGTATGGGATCGGTGAAAAGTGGTTTACGCTGTTGGAGTTGATTCCCAAACAGGATGCAAAAATTTCAATTGGGGAGAAGGTCTGGGTTGGCAAAGATCAGTCAAAAAGAGATAAAATTTCAAAGATTAAAGGAAAAATAAGTTATGACAAGCTCACGGGTGCTGCGCACAGCGAAATTCCATACATCATACTGGATATTGTAAAGAAGTATGAACGGAGGTTCATTAACTTTTTTAATGAGGCTCCCCCAATCTCGACGAGATTCCATTCCCTTGAGCTCTTGCCGGGCTTAGGGAAAAAGACAATGGGTCAGGTGCTGGAAGAAAGGAAAAAAGCACGATTCAAGGATTTCGAAGATCTTAGGGAAAGAGTTCCGCTCATCTCAAAACCAGAAAAACTGATCGCAGACAGAATTGAAACAGAACTGTCTGATCCTCATCAGAGGTATCGCATTTTCATCAAATAGGTTTTGTTGGCTTTGAGAGTGATCACGTTCGTTGCCAGTTTGTGAAAGAACTACCCAATAACTATAAAAAAAGAGAGGAGGATTAAGCAAGTGATTGAATGAGGCATCCTTCCATAGGACAAAACTTCTTGGTGGACAAAAACATCGCAGAGCTTCAGGTAAAATACGCACAGATTAATCCAGGGGACAGGGTGCTGGAAATAGGCCCCGGCTATGGAATGCTTACCAGGCTGTTATCAAAAGAAGCGGAGGAGGTTATAGCCATCGAAAAGGATGTCAGATTGGTGGAACTCCTGAGGCAGCTGAAATTGCCAAATGTGAGGGTTATCCACAGGGATGCTCTAGAGCTGGATCTTGGTCTGCTTAATTATAACAAAATTGTGTCTAATCCCCCTTATTACATTGCCTCTCCTCTCACCTTCAAGCTCTTGGAAGCAAAATTTCAGCTTGGAGTGTTGATGTATCAGGAGGAGTTTGCAGAGCGGATGGCGGCAAAGTCTGGGGGAAAAAATTATGGGAGGCTGTCGGTGACTCTCTATTACTATGCCAAGTGCGAACTGCTTAAACGTGTATCAAGGAATGCTTTCAGGCCGAAACCAAAAGTTGACTCTGTGATAGTGAGATTGGTTCCTAGAACCCAACCACCAATGAAGATTTCTGATGAGAAAATGTTTTTCAGGCTTGTAAACATAATTTTTAGCCAAAGGAGAAAGAAGCTGAGGAGTATCCTTAAGAATAGATGGAAGGAAATTAGTCGAAGCAAAGAAAAAATCGACGAGTTGATAGATCCTCTGCCCTTTAAAGAAGAGAGACCTGGAGAAATCTCGCCAGAACAGATCGGAGATCTGGCTAATAGGATTACAGCTTATAACCTTTGAAAATAGAAAAAGCTTATGACCAGTACAAGTGCTGTGATCCGTAGGGGTTCCATATTGGTGCGGTAACAGCTATTTGCATGTCAGCTGTGGGATTATCATCATCGTGACGGTCATTTCGTTCAAATACCCTTAGAAAGAAGTAGGTTCCGCTTGACGACTCAACGCTGGGTTTCCAAACAACCTGATTTGCCTCTGTGTTCTTTTCTGCAACTACCTTCCCCCCGTTTGTCAGGATCTCTAGCTTAACGATGGGTTCATCGTCTTCAACTACCACATCAAAATTTATCGTGGGACTTGGCACTCTAAGAGTGGAGCCCATCCAACAGTCGCCTGACTTGAAGATCACTTCCATGTTGCCATCATCTGTGCTATAGGCCCTTCGCTCCTTCATTGCGTCAAGTATTGCATCCCTATTTAGCAGTGGAGCGATCGCCACAGTACGGTGAGGATTTGCGACGAGTTTGTGATTGTCAAGATTGTTCGTGGGGGCTACCTTCCACCCTTTGTCTAGAGCAATTGGATACCACCTGTAATAAGATCCGTCATTGTTCCCAGTGCCCTTATTACCGGTTTCAATCGCTATGATGTTGTCTGCTACATCTGACTCAAAATGTAGATTGCGAAAAATACCTTTTGGTCTGCCAGGGTGGTTAAACTGGGCTACAGCATCTTTATCATCAATCCACCTGTAAAACAGCCCCAGAGTGGGCTTACTGTACGTGTCTGCAGTTTCTTCGCCCCATGCACTTATGTATTTTCTGGTGTTCCACACACACGAGTGGCCTTCATATGGATGACTCCATTCAAAGCCCCTTATCGCAACGAACCTACCATTTGTGTTAAACTTATCTGCTTGTTTTCCTATTTCTTCCCATTCCTTTGAGCTCAGCTGCTCAGCGTGATCTGTTATCGCATAAAAGTCAAATCTTATAACATCACGAGCCCAAGCAAATGCTTGTTCAGGAGTGCCCTCCCCATCAGAACAAGCTGTATGGCTGTGAAGGTTCCCGAAATAGAGGTTCATTCCTCCAAGCAACTTTTGCTTTTCAATATAGAAGTTGACTCCGGGAGGTATGTCTTGACCTCCAGCATATGCAACCTGAGCCTGCCCGCCATTGCTTAATGCGGTTGCAAACAGAACGCCAATTAATGACACACAAAAAATCCATTTTGTTTTGACCTTTTTATTGATCATCATAAATTCCGAGTTATAAACAAAGTCTTTGCCATATGTGCTTTATCTCCGTAAAATATGTATTATACATACAAATGTTTGTTTGATACGGTGTCTCTAAAGACCGCGAAAAGAAATTCCACTTCTCACAACCTGTTTCGCAGAAAAACAATCTAAAAATGTGCGAGAATGGGCAAATAATTACTTTGTCGAGTGAGATTATACCAAGATATTGAACCCAAAAAATGTTTTTAAATAGTAACTATGACTTTGATAAAGCAACCGTCAATGCGGAAGAGTTCCTACAAATTTTTATTGATGGATAGGACGGATCGAATATGCACATCAATAAATAAAAGGAGTGAAAACTGAGGGGGGGATGCAAAAACCATCAGAGATAAGATTCCCTATAAAAAAATCCAGTGCTTGCCTTGCCAGGAGTTGGGAATTGTTAGAATTGTTTAAAATCAAAAATTAGAGGTGAAGAAGGTTGGGTATTTCATTCTTTTTAGAGGCTTGGCAAGGTGCCTCCTCGCACAGACAGGAACCTCGTAGAATCCGAGATTTATTTTTCTTGGTATCTCTTTAAAAACTGCCTCCTTCTGACTCGCTTTGGCTCTACAACGCCTGCAGCGATAGCCGCCACCCTTTCCGACAGAATGCATGTGTATTTTGCACCTTGGACACAGAGGATTTTCTGTTTTTGCTTTGACCTTCACAAGTTTTAATATTTTTATCTTTTCAAGATTCAGGGTTAACCTTTCTCGTTCTTTCCTCACACTCCCGTAACACTCGATCAGATCTCCAACCTTTAGCTCACGAACAACCGATCTAAATTCTTTGGTGGGTTCATAAGCGGCACAATCAATGACTCCCGTTTTATCTTCTAACACGAATATCACATGTCCTCCCTTGATAGTCACAGGAGCCTTACAAACTTTTCCCTCGATTATTGCTGATTCATAAGGTTTTACTCCAGCTATCTGCTTTCTTGCCAGATGATCATCGGTCGCCTGGTTTGTTTTAAATATGACCCATTCATGAACGGGTTCGCTTTTTACAAGCTCCTTTCCCCTCATTAATTCAGAGGGGTCTTCGCCTCTTATTCCATAATACACAGGTCCTTTCGAGTTGGGCTTTATCCGGTTATGATCGTTTTTCCAATCCCAATTATCAAATGTGTGCGGGCACTCTCTATCCAATTTCTTCACAGATTCATCATCAATGCCCCTTGATTTTCCAAAAAACTCTGGATCCCTATACGCAATTAACTCAAAGGTGAAATCCTTTCCTTCCCAGCTTACAGCTGCTGTGGCTCCAATCAGTCCCCTTTCGTTTTTATACCCTCGATAAAAACCCTTTCTTCTTTCAATTTCTTTTTTTGCTTCCTTTTGACTTAACACCCCCCTCACGGCACCCCAATAAAAATCGTTAGAGAGCGGTTTGTTGAATACTACGAACCCTGGATTCGTTTTTGGATCTTTAAACCAGGCCAACCTTTCCACAATCTTCGAAACTTTTTTGATAATAGACTCGTCTGCTTTTTCTTCTTCGCATTTCCCAACTGCAAACCCGAAGATTAGGTTTCCGTCAAGGAAAGCTATCGGAAACTTGCTTTCTCTCTCAACCTTATCTTTCCTTCCAAACTGGATGGCTACCGCACCATTGCCTCGGGTCTTCCAAGGAAGAGTGGGGTTGAGCCTGACTAACCTAGGATATCCAACAACGCCGTATTCTTTTAATTCCTTGATCAGCTCTGCTACCAAATATGTGGTGCAACCACCATTGATTGAATCTGTATCGTCTATTCCTATCCACATCTTCATCCTTTTTTATAGAGTGTGCCTTCATATATTTACAATGCTCGCAGAGGGCCTTTGACACCTTCCCGATTTTAGCTTTAGTATAACCCACCTTATAAA
>DUKC01000159.1:0-3464 GCA_013329495.1 Thermoplasmata archaeon | reverse complement strand
GCTTTTACATTATCGATGCTGTATTTACTTTAGAAAAGTATTAAAAAAAAAGGAGAAAAAAAAATGTATGCAGGACAACAACCAATTATAGTATTGAAAGAAGGAACATCTCGAGAAAAAGGAAAAGGAGCCTTGGGGGGCAATATTGCTGCAGCAAAAGCAATAGCTGACGCCGTAAGAACCACACTTGGGCCGAAGGGAATGGACAAAATGTTAGTCGACTCAATGGGAGACGTAACGATTACGAATGATGGGGTCACGATACTCAAAGAAATAGAAGTTCAACATCCAGCCGCAAAAATGATGGTGGAAGTTGCAAAGACCCAAGATCAGGAATGCAGAGACGGCACTACAACCGCAGTAACCCTTGCAGGAGAATTGCTTAAAAAGGCGGAAACTTTGACAGATCAGAAGGTTCACCCAACCATAATAAATAGAGGATTTGCACTTGCTGCTGAGAAGGCAAATGAAGTACTCGAAAGGATTGGAAAGAAAGTAACCTACGAAGAGGATGAAACATTAAGATCAGTTGCAGAAACATCTCTGACCGGAAAAGTATCTGGTGCTTACAAGGAGTTGCTTGCAAATATTGCACTGAAAGCATGCAAATCCGTTGCAGAAGCCTATAATGGGAGCTGCATAGTAGACTTGGATAACATAAAAGTCGAAAAGAAACAAGGTGGTTCTGTAGAGGAAACCAAATTAATTGAAGGAATCATCTTAGACAAAGAAAGGGTTCATCCAGATATGCCAAGAGTCGTCAAGAACGCAAAGATTCTGTTGACAGATCAAGCCTTGGAGGTTAAGAAAACCGAGGTGGACGCAAAGATTCAGATCACTGACCCGTCACAACTACAAAAGTATCTTGATCAGGAGGAGCAAGTCCTCAAAAATTTTGTGGAGATCGTGAAGAAAACCGGAGCGAGTGTGGTGATCTGCCAAAAAGGAATCGATGATCTGGCCCAGTACTATCTTTCAAAGGCGGGGATTTATGCAGTAAGGAGAGCAAAGAAATCAGACATGGAAGCTCTCTCAAAGGCAACAAAGGCCAGGGTTATAAGCAATCTAAAAGAAGCTTCAGCAAAAGATCTAGGAAAGGCAGGAGTTGTTGAGGAAAAGAAAATAGGCGACGACAAAATGACCTTCGTTACCAGCTGCCCGAAAGCAAAAGCAGTCTCAATACTCATCAGAGGAGGAACAGAACACGTTGTTGATGAGGTAGAAAGAGGAGTTCAGGATGCAATCGGTGTCATCGGTATTTCAATCGAAGATGGTCGCATAATCACAGGTGGAGGCTCATCTGCCATCGAGATTGCTATGGCTCTGAGGGATTATGCCCCAACCGTAGGCGGAAGAGAACAGATGGCGGTAGAGGCATTTGCAAATGCAGTCGAGATTATACCCAGGGCTCTGGCTGAAAATGCAGGCTTGGATGCGATTGAAATGCTCATAAACCTCAGAAAAGCCCACAGAGAAGGCAAAAAATGGGAGGGTATTAACGTCATGAAAGGGAAAACCGAGGATATGCAAAAGAATAAGGTGCTGGAATCCCTTAAAATGAATACCCATGCCATTCGCTCAGCGACCGAAGCAGCGACAATGATACTTAGGATAGACGACGTGATTTCATCGAAGGGCTCAGAAAAAGCGCCAGCAATGCCACCTGGAGGAATGCCAGGCGGAGCCGGCGGAATGCCGGGAGAATACTAAAAAAAGGGGCCTTAAACCCTTTTTTATTTTTTAGTAAATTATGTTTTTGTTTTTGCAGAGCTGTTTCTCTTGACCTATTGAGTGCTTATTACAAACGGTTAGCGAGATAAATTTTGAGTTTTCTAATCAAATCCCTTCGTCCCTTCTTTTCCCTACCCATGTTGCGTTTTTTCGGGTGAGTTGGCATTGTGTTTTGAGAATGTGGGTAGGATCTCTCTATCTTTTCAACTTAAGAGGTATCTTTTGTTAAGAATGCGAAAAATATTGGATGGTGAGAGTTTTTAGGTTTAGCGGGGTTTAACATTTATATAGGCCCTTTGTATTTTTGATTGCTTGAAGTGTGCGCTTTGTTCTTTCAAGTGGTCAAAAAAACTTGAGCGTGGAAATGGGCCCATGGCTCAGCTTGGTTAGAGCGTCCGGCTGATATCAAGAGCTTCCAAGAAATGCGGAAGCAAACGTCAGAAACCGGAAGGTCGGGAGTTCAAATCTCCTTGGGCCCATGCCTTTTCTTTTACGAAACCACAGTCTTATGACCTTCAAACATTTTCCTGCACCGGAAATGCCTTTGCATAAAAGGCGGGTTTATCGACATTTTCACAAATTTTATAATACCCTTCTTAATTCATGAACTCATGAGAAAAGGAATGGCTTCGATTTCAATCCTTATTTTGCTATGTTTCCTTTCAACAGAGATCGATCAAGCTCTAGAGATTAACAGAGAGGAAGAGGGGAAGGTGTTGATTAGAGAGGTATATCCTTTTGCTCATGCCAACATGAATAATGAGTTTATTGCCCTTTATAATCCATCTAACAAAAGCGTAGATTTGTCTGGATGGTTTATCTCCCTGGATCCTCTGGCGCATCCTGAGAATGCAAGGAGAATCACTTTTCCTTGGAGAACAAAAATTGAAGCGAGAGAACAGATAATCATCACCGAGAACGCGGAAGGGTACTTTAAAGAGACGGGGGAGTTGCCAGATTTTACCTATTCACCCACCAAATTTAGAATGGTGAGAATTGTGGATGAGTACGGGCAATTTAAAATGAGTGATAAAGGGGCTTCGATCGCACTAAAAAACAGGTGGAACAAAACGATAGATGAGGTTGTTTATGGAGGGACACCTACTCCACTTGGATGGATAGGAGAACCCCTTACCTCCCCCTCAAGAGGGGTGATAATCAGGAGAAAAGAGGGGATAGACACCAATACAGGAGGAGACTGGATTGAAGCAGGAAGAATGGGTCAATCGAGATTTGAATCGACCAAACTCGACTTTAATGGCAGCGTTGTTGTTTTTACCTCACCTGATTCATCATATCTTGCTCTTAAAAATGAGATTAGAAACTCTTCTGAGTCTGTCTTTTTGAATATGTACAGATTTACAAACCCTGGGCTAGCTCTGGAAATCGCGAACGCATCGAGAAGGGGGGTGGAGATACACGTGCTGCTGGAGGGTGGACCCGTGGGAGGGATGGACGAAGAGGAGAGGGCCATATCAAGAGTNNTTGAATGATACTGGTTGCAGGGTTAGATACATGGTAAATTCTCCTTCTGAGCTTAGATTCTGCCCATACCCATTTAATCACGCCAAATACGCCGTGATTGACAATCGAAGCTTCATCATACACTCAGCCAACTGGGACACAAGGGGCGTACCACAAGATCCAACTCTTGGAAATAGAGAGTGGGGCGTTGTGATCAAAAATGAAATGATTGCGGAATACTTTTCAGATATCTTCCTCACGGATTTCAA
>DUKC01000100.1 GCA_013329495.1 Thermoplasmata archaeon | reverse complement strand
CTCGTGGCATGTTAATAAATATGTTTTTAGTATATAGGAATACATCGCATTCATCCAACGGCTAAAGCCGCTGGCTTTCTGTGGGGTGAGGCTGTAACTCGGATGACGAAGCGGCCTATTCTGTTGGAAAAACCCGGAAGAGCGCCATAGCATTTCATAAAAACATGCGGGGATGACTTTCCCCGAGAGAATTCCTCGTCAAGCAGTTTTAGCACACAGATCCTCATCGATTTCCTAATACTACCTGGCAAGCTCTTTCAAATTAGAAAGGTTTATATACCCCTTCTCCTATTATGCGTATCTATCTTTTAGGAGATGTCTTTTATGGATGCAAACGAATCAAAACGGACTGGAACAACGATCGTAGCTTTGAGTTGTGCGGATGGTGTGGTAATTGGAAGTGAAAAGAGAGCCACGGTGGGCACTCTCATAGCCCACAAAGTCACAAAGAAAATTTTTAAGATAGACGATCACATCGCATTGAGTACTGCGGGACTTGTCGGTGATGTTCAGGCGTTAGCTCGCTTGCTGAAAGCCGAAGCAGAACTTTATCAATTGAGATGCAAAGTGCCTATGCCCTTGAAGGGAGCAGCCACTCTCATGGGAAACATACTAAATCAAACAAAGTATATGCCTTATTATGTCCAGCTCATTCTGGCTGGATTAGACCCAGAAGGGGAACACGTTTATGCCCTTGATGCTGCGGGTGGGGCAATCGAGGACAAATACACCACAGGAGGGTCAGGTTCGCCTTACGTATTTGGCGTTCTCGAGGACCACTATGTCGATGGAATGTCAGTCGACGATGGAGTTGATTTAACCATTCGCGCAATTAGTGCTGCCATGAAGCGTGATTCAGCCTCTGGCGATGGGATAGATATTGCAACCATAACCAAAGACGGATACAAAGCTATACTCCAAAAGGAGATCGAAGAAAGAAAGGGACGCCTTAATCTCTAATTTGTTTGAATTTCTTTTTGATGGGTTTTAACATTTCTAAAAAGCAAACAAAGAATGAACACCGAAGAGATTCTAAAAGACATTAAAAGAAAAATAAGAGCGATGGTGCCTTCTTCCATTGAGATCACATCGATTGAGTTTGAAGCAGCTCAGTTGGTGGTCTACACATCCAACACCGAGGAACTTTCAGACAATCGAATCATAAAGGAGCTCGCAAAAACTTTTCAAAAACACATAATAGTGAGGCCAGACCCTTCGATTCTGATACCCCCCGAAGAAGCGGAGAGGGAGATAAAGAAAATTATCCCTGACGAGTTGAAAATCAAAAACATATACTTTGATCCAACCTCCGGGGATGTAACTATAGAAGTAAAGGAGATTAGTGTAGAGGCTGAGCAGCGAGATGAGCTGTTAAAAGAGATAAAGAGATCAATAGGATGGATACCTCACCTCATTCCCGTCCCTCCTATCCCGTCCGCGACCATCAAGGACATTCTTGCGTACCAAAGGTCAATAGTGGAAGATAGGAAACAGATTCTAAGACAAATTGGAAAGAGAATTCACAAAGAAGTTGGTGAGCATGAGAAGTGGGTTCGTTTGACTGCATTGGGCGGGTTTAGGGAAGTAGGAAGGTCTTGTTCCATGCTGAGCACCCCGGTAAGCAAGGTGTTGATCGATTGTGGCATGGCAATGGGAGAGAGTCAGGGATCTCCTTATATAAATCTGCCAGAGGTCCTGCCTTTTGATTCTCTAGATGCTGTGGTAATAACGCATGCACACCTGGACCACTCCGCCATCGTGCCGTTGCTTTATAAATACGGCTACAAGGGTCCCGTGTATTGTACCTACCCCACCCGAGACCTGATGACCCTACTTCAAATGGATTATTTAAAAGTTGCTGCAAGCAACGGTAGCACAGCGCCCTACGGGTCGACCGAAATCAGAGAGGTTATCAAGCACAGTATCCCCTTAAATTACGGCTTTACAACCGACATCACGCCCGACGTGAGACTGACCCTGCACAACGCGGGTCATATACTGGGTTCAGCGATCGCTCACTTCCACATAGGAGAGGGGCTGTACAACATAGTTTTTACCGGAGACATGAAGTATGAGAAAACTTGGTTGTTTAACCCAACAATAAACCGCTTTCCAAGGATTGAGACTCTCGTAATGGAATCAACCTATGGGAGCCACAAAGATTTCCAACCAAGGAGAAGAGATGCACCCGGACAACTTGCGGAGGACATTCTGCAGGGCTTGAAAAAAAAGGGGAAAATCCTGATTCCAGTTTTTGCGGTGGGAAGATCCCAGGAAGTCATGGTGGTCTTGGAACAGTTGATAAGGGACGGAATCATCCCTGAAGTTCCCATTTATCTGGATGGAATGATATGGGAGGCTACCGCGATTCACACTGCTTACCCCCAATATCTAAACAATGAACTTAAGCAGCGCATCCTGTATAAGAATGAGAACCCTTTCCTTTCTCCCCTCTTTGAGAGGGTAGATTCTGTCGAAAAGAGGGTTGAAATCATAGATTCCTCCTCTCCCGCCATAGTGCTAGCAACCTCAGGCATGCTGAACGGTGGGCCTGTCATGGAATACTTAAAAGAGTGGGCACCTCATCCGGAAAACACACTCATTTTTGTTGGCTATCAGGCAGAAGGCACTCTCGGAAAAAAAATCCAGCAGGGGTTAGAGGAAATTCAACTTGGAGGAATAAAGCGTGAGAACATTCCAATAAGACTCCAAGTTGTGACACTGGACGGTTTCTCGGGACACTCCGATAGAGGGCAGCTCATGAGATACGTAGAGAAGATGGAGCCGAAGCCCGAAAGAATCATTTTATGCCACGGAGAAGAAAGCAAATGCCTCGATCTTGCATCCAGCATATATCGGAAGTATGGAATTGAAACTAGGGCGCTGATGAATCTGGAAACAATAAGATTCAAATGAAAGTTTGCCTTTAAAGATTTAAACAGCCTATCTGTTTGAGAATTTGAATGAAAATATTCCAAGTTGGTGGTCGGGGATACGATTCGAACATATATCTACTAAAAGATGCAAAGGAAAATGAGCTCAGTGTTTTGGTTGATGCTGGAACAGGGTTTGATTCCAGAGGGGTATTGGACCGAATAAAACAGATTGAGAACCTTAGAAACATTGGAGCAATATTTCTCACGCACGAGCATTTCGACCACATTGGTGGGGTCCCAAAGTTGATTCAAGCGATAGAAGAAGAGAAGGGAAAAGTGAAAGTTTTTGCTCACGGAGGCCTAGCCCAAGCGGTGAGAACGGGCAATATTCCCTCAGCTAGGATGTTTAATGGGGAAGCACCTCAGTTTGAAGTGGAAATTGAATTGGTTGATCAACAAGTAATAAAATTTGGAAGAGAGATTTTTAAAGTGATTTACACGCCTGGGCACTCTGGGAGGTCGGTTTCTTTTTATGTGGAGAGCAACAGAGACCTTTTTTGTGGAGACCTTATTTTCTCTAATGGAGGGCTGGGTAGGTGGGATCTTTATGGAGGAGATAGAGGGGCACTACAAAAATCAATACATAAACTAGCAGAGCTTGATGTGAAAGGCATTTATCCCGGCCACGGGCCTTATTTGGAGGCAAATGGAAAAGAATGGATCGCACTGTCGTTGGTCAATCTTAGAGATTGTGACTTAGGATAAAAAGAAAAGCAAAAGATGGAAAATCCAAATATCAGATATCAAAGGAATTAAACATATCTTATCCAACTGTTTACAAATTAACAAAAGATTTCCCAAATTCTCCTCATGGATGGTCAGGAATTAGAGGAAGCACCCTAGAATTGCTTCAAGAGATTTTAGAAAAAGGATATGGAAGATCTAAAAGAGGCTATAGATCCTATCGCACTTTGAAGAAATATTTCCCTTCTATCCAGAGGGCAGAAGTAAATGGAGAAACCATATATTTCTGGAGGGGTAAAAATAGAGAAGCCTTGAAAGCATTTTTGGGCCAAATGCACACAAAAGTAATTAACTACGGTAAGCTAGGGCAAATTATAAGGACTTTTGGTGTAGAACTTCCTAAGGGAGAAAAAGAGCAGTTCCTTGCTAGACCGCCCAAGCTAAAAAAGCCAAAATTACAAAATTCTATTGATGATTCTCTCCTTTAAAAAGAGGATTCCTTGCCAGAATTATTTATTCGGAAGTACTGTTCATCCAATGACTAAAGCCGTTGGCTTTCTGCGAGGTGTTGCTGTAAAAAAGCGCTTAGACATGAAAAACATTTTAAAAGAACTAAACGATTGTTCTACCTAGATAATAAAAAAGAGGTGAATAGCGGTGGAAGAAGGATTTATCGTATCAAACAAGGTAAGAAGAATGGTTTTTAGAGAGATACAGGCAGGAGTGGGGGACATCGATCAAATCGCAAAGAAATGTCATTTAATTAAAAGGTCGGTCGAAACTGCTGTCGATGATCTTATTAAAGGAGGCGTGATTGACGAAAAAGAAGGTAGATTATCCTTGACCAAAAAGGGTGAGAAGATCTCTTTTACAAATGAAAAAAGGGTGTAGCCATATGCGGTGTATTGGGAATGTGGTCTAAGAGCTGATTATTCTTAGATTGAAGTGATTGTTTTTACTTATTTTACTTTTTCAGAGGATTTTTCTCCGGAAATTATGTTTTATTGATGTTCAAAGATAATGCTTAAAAGCATTCAAGAGTGGGTGCATATGAAAATGAGGTACAAAATAATCTTGAGCTTGTTAATTTGTCGCCAATGGTCATAGATGACATTATTTCCCTCTTTTTTTGCGTGTTACTTTGATACCATTAAGTTAAGGAGATAAGCTAAGAATCAATAAGGTCAATCAATTTTTGATTGGAAATCAACTTTTGCTAAGAAAATCCATAAAAAGATCTTCTTTTGGTTTCTTCTTAAGGTAAATGTACCCAATGGCCCCAACAGTAGAACAGCCAACTAAATCAAAGATTAGATCCCATGCAGTATCGGTAGAAGAAAGTTGCGTTTGCATTCCTAAAAAATGATCAGATAAAAATTCGCCAATTTCCCAAAATATGCCCAAAATCATTGTAAGATTTATGACAGAAAGAAGTATTGCGCGGCTGTCCATTTTTATGATTGCATATCTGTCCAAAATGATTGCAGAAAAAAAGGCAAGAATCGCTATCGCCATCGATGATATGAGGTGTGCTATCTTATCGTATACCGGGTAAAAAAGGCGATTGTAGCCAAACACGTTACCAACCACATGGAACAAAAATGCAACCGCTATAAAGAGGGTGACCAACCATGGCAAGTTCATTTTAAATTTTCTTTTTAACGCGAATGGCACCAATGTCGGTACGAAGGCAAGCAATGCGAATGTAGTGTAGTTGTAATCCTTTATGTAAAGACTGTGGAGCAAGAAATAGAGGGCTATAGCTGGCAGTGCGTAATACAAATAATTTTCAAATTTTTTCTTCAGCATTTTTAGACACCTTTGCCCTGTCAAACACACCCAAGTTTTGAATTTTATTTGATATAACAGTTAGTGGCAGAGTAAAAATTCTTACGTATTATTAAAACTTACTGGAAGAATA
>DUKC01000172.1 GCA_013329495.1 Thermoplasmata archaeon | reverse complement strand
TGGCTAGCAGATTAATTCTGTCCCGCATCCGAAACAAACGAAAGATTTAATAGCCAATAACTTATAAATAAATGGAATGAAAGAAGAAAAAAAGAATTCAGATAAAGAGAAAAAGCTGTACGAAGACACACTTCGTGAGATATGTTCCTTTGGTGCAGGCAATGCTGCAGCTAGACTTTCAAAGCTGATCGGCAAGAAGGTAAATATCGATCTTCCTGAGGTTTGGGTCAGCAAACCTTCAGACGGTTTTGATTTTTTACCCTCCAATGAAAGAGAAGTGGTGATAGGCATTAACTCCGCTTTTGGTGGGGACAGGAGAGGAGTCATATTCATGCTTACAGGGATGGAAGACGCAAAAAAACTGCTTGGATTTTTGTTTAATAGAAAAATTAAAGAAATGGGTGAGATGGAGCAGTCAGCCCTGCTGGAAGTAAGTAACATACTTTCGGGAGCCGTTGTGGGTTCAATTGCCAACTTTGCAGGAATGAAGATAAATCTGGAACCCCCACAGCTAACCATAGATCTCCCCCTTTCTATCATTGATCCAGCACTGGCAGAACAAATGGAAAGCATTAGGTGGATATTCTTTACAGTTGTGAGCATCAAGATAGAAGTGGAAAAGATTTCTCTTCTGCTCACGTTCTTTCCTTTCTTTGATTTGGTAGGTGAAATATGGAAGAAGATGGGGGAAGGGAAGTTACTATAGGGGACTATGCTGTTACCACCGACAGCGGAGTGCTTACCGCCCACGGCATTGGTTCGTGCGTGGTTGTGTCGATTTACGACCGTAGGAAAAAGGTAGGTGGCTTGATTCACGCATTGCTTCCTAAACAAGACCCAAAGGTCGTAAAAAGTGCAAAATATGCTGATACTGGCATCGAGCTTCTTTGGGAAGAATCAAAAAGAGAGGGTGGAGTAGAATTTGAAGCGAAGATAGTTGGTGGCGCAGCAATGTTTGGTAGTAATACTGGCAAAAGAAACTTTCAGAGTGCACTAAAAAAACTCAGAGAACTAAACATCAAACTAATTGCAAAAGATATCGGCGGTGCAAGAGGGAGAAACTGCTTTTTTTACATCAACTCAGGAAAAATGAGAATCATGCACTCAATCAGAGAAAACTTCTCCGTTAGATGGGTAGAAAAAACAATTTAACGAAACAGAACAAAACGTAAAAATCTTTAATTCTCTTCAAGCAGGACTACACATTTGTATCATCGGCATTGCCGAAAAAACCTGCAGGACAAGAAACAGCTTAATGGGTTACCTATTTTTTCTACATGACGCTCTTAAGAGCGTCTTCTACCTCTTCCTTTTTAAATGGCTTTGTGATGTATCTCTTTTCAGCTCCAGCATCAATAGCATCTTTCATTAAAGCTTCTTCTCCACCCATTGCAGTACAGCAAACTACACTCACTTTCGGGTCATAGTTTTTCAATTCTCTGGTAGCATCTATGCCACTTGTTTGCATAACCAAGTCCATTAATACTATGTCTGGTTTGCTTTTGCTGTACTCCTCTATAGCTTTTGAACCATCGTCGCATTCGCTCACTACCTCAAAATCTTCGATGGAATTTATTATGTTTCTCAACAACATTCTCATGAACTTCGAGTCATCCACTAACATTACCTTAGGCATCTTTTACCTCTTCAATTATGTATTTCTTACTCAAATTTAAATCTTTCCCTTCCTTTTCTCCATTTGGCAAGGTTTATTTACAAAAGTCATACGTCTAGTCTCCCTCTTCGTTAGAACCAAACCCTCATAAAAAGAGTTATAAACTGATTCAACCATAAATTTTTCTGGATGAAAGAATTAATCCTCCTAAAGTGGAGAATAAAAAATAGATTTGGTGTGGATTTGAGACCATACAGGGGAAATTTTATCGAAAGGAGAATCAAATCGAGACTCTTTTCAACTCACACTGACAATCTTTCTCAATATCTAGCTTTTCTAGATGAACACCCCGAAGAATATGATAAGTTGGCTAAGGCCCTATTAATAAACGTTACAAAATTCTTTAGACAAGAGGCTGTTTGGAGAAAGATAAATTATTTGATTAGAGAAATCGTTGAAGAGAGATGGAGAAAAAATAGAAAGAGAATCCGATTTTGGAGCGCTGGCTGCGCAACCGGAGAGGAATCTTACTCGCTAGCGATGCTGCTGAGCGAGGCTTTGGGAGACAACCTCGAAGATTTTTACCCTAAAATCTATGCCTCAGATCTAGATGAGAGTGCACTCAGCATTGCCGAGAACGCGATTTATGATTGGGAGAAAGTTAAAGATGTGGGGAACAAACTACAAAAAAAGTACTTTAAAAAAGTAGGCGAAAAATATCGTGTAAATGAGGAGATAAAAAAATTTATAGATTTCCAAAAATTGAATCTTTTTTCGTCCTCACCCTTCAAATTTGTTGATTTGGTATTGTGCAGAAACGTGCTAATATATTTTTCAAAAGAAGGCCAAGAGAAAATAGTTAGTAATATTTTTGATTCACTCAAGCCAAATGGATATCTAGTTTTAGGGGAAGTTGAAAGCTTGCCTTTTTCTTTAGGCGAATCTTTTTTACCTTTGTATCCCAAGCTTAGGATTTTCCAGAAGATAAGATACTAGCGGGATTAAGGGTCAGAATCACTGTTCCGTCTCCTAGAATTGCCGTTCCAGAAAAGAACCTTACGCTGCCTAGATAGGCCGGCAAAGGCCTCACAACCAATTCTTGTTGACTGACAATGTCTTCAACCGCTATCACGGCAATCCTGTTTTCGTCTTGAATGATTATACCATAACCACCAATAGCCGGTTCTTCTTCTTCAACGCCTGTAAAAAGTTGGTGAATATTGATAAGGGGAGCAACCGCATCTCGCAGGAGGACGACCCTCCTATTTTCCATCCTTCTTATCTTGGCTCTCTCTAAGTTTATCGTGCTTTGAATATCATCGAGCAAAATCCCATACTTATTGCCTTTTGCTTCCACAACCAGAGCTTTGCTTATTGCTGTCGTAAAGGGAAAAACTAGTGAAATCTTCGTTCCCTTTCCTGCTTGAGTCTTAATAGAAACGCTTCCCTTTAGAGATTCTACAACCTCCCTAACCACATCCATACCAACTCCTCTTCCTGAAACTTTGGTGACACGGTCAGACCCGCTGAACCCAGGTACAAACATTAAGTTTAAAATTTCTTCCTTAGCAGCTTCTTCTTTTATCAACTCCTTTTTTAGCCCCTTTTGCTTTATCTTTTCAATATCCACGCCCTTTCCGTCGTCCTCAACCTCAACTATTATCGAATTTTCTCCTCTCTTTGCCCTTATCCATATTTTAGCCATTTCATTTTTGCCTGCCCTCTTTCTTTCTTGGGGTTTTTCAACTCCATGATCTACTGCATTTCTAATCAGGTGTATCAGCGGTTCTGAGAGGCTATCCAGAATTGCCTTATCAATTTCTATGCCCCCTCCTTGAAGCTTCAGTTCTATTCTCTTATTTTCTGCACGTGCCAAATCTCTAATAACTCTAGGAAATTGTTCAAAGATTTGATCCAGAGGCAGTAATCTTGCCTCGAAGACTTCTTTCTGCAAATCGTCCAAAAGCATGCTGAGTTGATTAAAAGCATCATCAAACTCCTTTATCTTGGACTTTGAAGCAATCATTTGAAGTCTATTTTTGTTTATCAGCAGTTCTCCTACCAAGTCCATAAGGTTATCCAAAAATTTCACGTTCAATTTGATAGTCTCTATTCGCTTAATTTTTGGCAAAATCTTTTCGCGAATCAGTTGCTCCTCCCCTCCTCCCTTTTCAGCTTTCTTCTCTTTCTCCCCTGCTTCCTTCTCNNCCTTCTCTTTTATTTTCTCTGTCCTTTCTTTGATATCTTCGATAAGAGGCTGCGCATCCATTTTTGTTAACTTTTCCGTCCCCGCCTTTTCAATCATTTCCCTAAGTTTATCAACATATCTGAACAATAGTTCTATCTCTTCTTCGCCTGGTTTAACTCCACTTCTATACACCGCCATTAAATTTTCCATCGCATGGGTTAACTCTGAAATGTTATTGAAACTCATCGAGGCGGCCATTCCTTTGATTGAGTGGGCACCTCTAAAAAACTCATTTATAGGATCTATATTTTCTGGAGATTTTTCAAGCTCCAGAAGAGAGTCCTCCATCTTTGTAACTAGATCTTTTGCCTCTCTTTTGAAAAGATCTAAATACCTCTTTTCCATCTACTCCATCTCTTTTAAAAGATATTGAATCGCGTCTGCAATCTGGTTGTTGGGGAGAATTTCATCAACCGCACCCATCTCTATTGCACTTTTTGGCATTCCAAAGACCACGCAGCTTTCTTTCGATTCGGCAATCGTAAAAGCTCCTTTTTCACGCATACGCTTTAGTCCTCTAGCTCCATCTTTTCCCATTCCGGTTAATAGCACCCCTATTGAGTTTTTTCCAAATTCTCTTGATATAGACTCCATCGTTGTGTCTATGGTGTTTTTGATTACCGGTTCTTTGTCTTCTTCAATGAGCTCTATGTGCTTATCTTTCAATTTCATCTTGTAGCCTCCGCGGGCTACGTATACTCTACCTGCCACTATTTTTTCTTTGTCCTCTGCTTCCACCACTTTCAAGTTTGAGAGCTTGTTCAGCCTGTCCGCAAATGATACTGTAAAAGGGGATGGCAGGTGCTGAACTACGAAGAAGGCCGCGTGATCATAGTATTCTATCTTTGGGATTATCTCTTCCATGGCCCTTATTCCACCAAGCGAGGCACCTACTCCCACTGCTATTTTTGCTTCTTCTTCTTTAACCTTTGGACCCGGCTTTTTTGCCTTCCTTTTTCTACTCATCACTTTGCCCAAGTCCACTTTAGCGGCGTTTTTTACTTGTAGAAGGATTTCATCTTTGACGATTTCCAATGGGGATATCGGCCCATAAGGTTTTGAAACAAAACCTATTGCGCCTTCCTCCAAAGATTTTATTCCGATATCTCCCTCCGTTTTATCCGCACCGCTCACCATTACCACCCTAGTTGGATGAATCTTCATAATCTCCTTCAAAGCTTGCAGCCCATCCATTTTTGGCATCAATATATCAAGCGTTACAACATCTGGATTCAGCTTTTCTATTTTCTCGATTGCTTCCAATCCGTCTTTAGCTTCTCCTATTACCTTTATCTCTTTATCCTTCGATAGCATATCTTCAATCTGTTTTCTCATAAAAAGAGAATCGTCTACCACCAAAACTCTAATCATTCAGAAAATATCCCTCCGATCTTCAAGATCATTATCAGTCTATCGTCTTCCCTTTTCACTCCCTTTATGTATCCTTTCTCACCCCGTTGGGCTATAAGCTCGGGCATCTCATCGATAGTATCGAATCGTTCTACTCCACTAACCTCATTCACTAGCAGGCCAACCAGCTTTTCATTTATTTCAGCGATGACTATCTTTTTGTAGCCTTTTCCTTTTATATCGACTCCGATTCTTTCAGCCAGATCAAAAACCGGTATGACCTTTCCTCTGAGATTCATCATTCCTCTCAAATAAGGTGCCCCACCAGGAACCTCAGTGATCTTTTCCAACAGTCTTATTTCTAATACCTCCTCTATGTCGGCAGCGTAAAGCTCTTCTCCGAGAGTAAAAACAACGAATTGGTCGCTCATTTTATCTTAAATCTCTCTAAAGAAACCTTAAGTTCATCGGCCGCATTACCCAGTCTCTCCGAAATCGCTGTTAACTCTTCCATGGATGCCATCAGCTCTTCAGTCGAAGCCGAGGTCTCCTGGGTTGCCGCAGCATTCTCTTCGGCTATAAGCGAAACCTCAGCAATTTGTTTATCAATCTCTTCAACCGACTTTGCCTCTTCTTCGGTTTGCTGTCTTATCTCCTGAGCGATGGAAACGGTTTCTTCAACTATGCTTGGTATGCCCTGCAGAATATTTAACGCATTTTCTATTGTCTTTCTTCCCTCATTGACAGAGCTTATTGATTTGTTGGCTGATAAGACTGTCTCCCCTTTTTCCCTTTCCATGGTTTCTATCATGGATGTGATTTGTTGGACCGATTCCTTCGATCCCGATGCAAGTCTTCTTATCTCATCGGCAACAACTGCGAATGCTCGTCCATGCTCTCCCGCTCTAGCAGCTTCAATGGCAGCATTCAGAGCTAATAAGTTTGTTTGGTCTGCAATGTCTGTTATTACTTTAGTCACTGAAGTAATCTTCTCTATGCTTTTTCCCAACTCCTCAATCTTTTTAGCTACCGTGTCAAACGATTGTGCTATTGTTCTTGATCCTTCCGCTGCATTCCCTGCATATTTCTCTCCCTCTCTACTTTCACCTGCAATGGCATTAATTTTTTCTGCAGTTGTTCTAACTCCAGAAAGGACACTTTGGGTTATCTTCTTTAGTTTGTCACTTCCCTGCTTAATGTTTGTGCTCAAGTTGGCTTGATCTGAAGCACCCTTGGATATCTGTTGAATTGCGTTAGTCATTTGTTGACTAGAAGCACTTACTCCTTCAGCGGATGACAGAATTGTTTTACAGGTTTCTCTCACCTCTTCACTCGTTTGCATCGCCTGCATAATTAAGTTACTAATTGCATCTTCCATTCCGTTGATGTTTTCGCCTACCTCTTTTAGATCTTCTGAAAGTGCATCTACATTTACCTTTTGAGTCAGTTCGCCTTTTGCTACCTTTGATAAAACCTCGTTTATCTCTTTCACCGCTCTTGCCAGGTTGCTTCTTTCTTTATCGGCCGCTTCTTTGCTGTTTTGAAGATCTTTAAAGTTCTTATCCATGGTTGCAAGCACCCTATTCAGGTGGTCTCCCATAACTCTCAGACCGCTACCCAGCTTCCTGATCTCAACTCTCGCTTCCAGATCTCCTCCCGATATTCTACCAAATGCCTCACCAAATTGTTCCATTCCATCAGTCAACTCTTGTTCTCTTTCCTTTATTGCCGTTATGTTGCTTATGGCGTTAACCACCCCAACCGGTTTTCCAGAAATGTCTCTTATTACGGCCGCGTGAGACATTACTGACACACTTTTACCTTTCTTGTTGTGCAACAAAAGTTCTTTTGAAGCACTGTCTTTTTCCATTGATTCGGTCAAAAGACCTTTTGCATCTTTTCTAGAATCTTCTTCATATAATTCTTCGACTTTTGTGTCAAGCAGATCCTCTCTTTTTCTTCCACTAAGCAATTCCGTGGCTGGATTGCAATCGGTTACCAGCCCTTCAGGAGAATACAAAATTATCGGGACCGGAGTGTTTCTAATCAGTCTTTCAGCGTACAATTTTGCTTCTTCCATCTCTCTTTCTGCTTCTTTAAGTTTAGAAATATCCATCACAGTTGCGAACAAATAGGTAATCTGCCCCTTTTCATTTTTGATTGGTGCAAAATGCAGCAAAACTTGGGAGGTTGACCCATCCGCTTTTATTGCGGTTGCTTCACATGAGCTAATCCCCTCTTCCTTCGCATCTGCTATTGCTGTTTTTATTCTGTCTTTTTCTTTATAAAACTCTTCGATAGCCATCCCTTTGACTTCTTCTTTAGAAACTTTAAAATAATCTGCAAACGCATCATTAACCCGAGCCTTTTTCCCCTCTAAAGTATTGAGAGACAAAGGATGAGGATTGACGTTAAATAAGTTCTCTGCAAATCTTCTTGCATCTTCTATCGTCTCCTCTCGTTTGCGGA
>DUKC01000013.1 GCA_013329495.1 Thermoplasmata archaeon | reverse complement strand
GCTCTTTGATTTGAAACTCAGGTATTGTAAATATTGTTATTTTATTTCAGAAGCTTTACACTAGATGAAGTTTGTCGAAGTCGTCAAATCCCCCAAAATCGATTTTCTTTACGTTTAATTTCCAAAATCTTATCCAAGGCTTCTCTCTCATCATAAGTCAATTCCATTTGTGATAACTTTTTTGCATCCCCCTCGGGTATATCAACAAAGAGGATGTCTTCCTCTTTTATGTTTCTTCCAACCACGGCCTTAGTAATGGCAATGGCAACCTCTGCACCTTGAATTGCCTTTTGAAGAGATTTTTTTTCTGATTGAATGCTTTTTATTTTTCCAACCACTGTGCCATCATCTCTCATGAGTCTTTCATCAGTTTTTATGCTTCCTGACAGCACCCTCACACCGATTATGGCCGGTTTAGACAATCTAAAAGCACAATTCTCCAGAAACCTTATCACTGCAGGATAGATGAGAGCCTCTTTCTTTAGTGCCTCAATTTCCTCTTTTTTCTTCTTAACCCAGTCATCATGTCTTTCGAGAAGTGTGTAAATAACGGAGCCAAGTATCAATTCCACCTTATAATCTCTTATTTCCTCTTTTGCATCAGGAAGGACATTAACATTAAAGCCGATAATCACTCGGTGTAGCGGATCAGTGTTGGTAGATGCGTTGACTACATCCTTGTGGGAAACATTCCCCACTTCAGCCACTCTAAAAGGAGTTTTTTTGTCTTGCAATTGATATGCTAGGGCCTCCAGCGAGCCGAGAGTGTCTGTTTTTATTATGATTCCTTCGTCTTCTAGCCTGATGTCTATTCTAGATTCGTTTTTGATTCTGTTTATAACTTCCTCTAGGTTATTCTCTACAACTTCAAGAGAAGAGCCGGGAAGTGCTTCTCCTGTGTTGGGTGCGCATATTTTTACTCCTGCAGCTGCGGAAACTTCTTGTACTTTTACGAACACAGATTTTTCTCCTTTTAGCATGGGTTTGGGCCTAAGCAACGCTCTAATTGAGGTAACTATCGGGTCTTTTTTCGTGCCAACCACAATAGTATCCATATCCTTTATTTTTCCATGATGAATGATGATATCCATTGTGGTACCCCACCCTTTTTCCTCTTTGACCTCTAGAATTGATCCTCTCGCGGGGGCCGTCATTGGCGTTCGCAACTGTTTCTCGAGATATTTTTGGGCGAGGCCTGATAAAACCATTAACAATTCAGGTATGCCCTCACCCGTCTTTGCTGAAACAGGAACAACAGCTAAATTCTTCCTAAAATCTTTGATTGCATCGTAAAGATTTGCCTGAAATTTTCTTTTGTAAAGTCCACCTACGAGCTCATAGAATCTGTCATTAAAAGTCTGACTCGCGAGTTCATCTTGTTGAGATAATCTCCTAGAAAAGGCACCCTTTAAAGATTTCCAATGAGGAATGAGATCTATTTTGTTTGCAGCTACCAGAAAAGGAGTTTTATACTGTTTGAGTATATTCAGCGATTCTATCGTCTGAGGTTTGAATCCCTCATTTATGTCGACGACTAAAACTGCTAAATCTGCCAATGCCCCGCCCCTTTTTCTAAGAGAAACAAATGCCTGATGGCCGGGAGTATCAATAAACAGCAATCCAGGAATCTTAAATCTTGTCTTTCCTAAGATAGAAGAACATATTTCATTAATCACTTTGATTGAAACTTCGGTAGCCCCTATGTGTTGGGTTATTGCACCTGCTTCTCTTGCCGCAACAGACGATCCCCTAATTTGGTCTAGTAATGTAGTTTTACCATGGTCGATATGACCCAACACTGCCACAATTGGTTGTCGAGTATAAGTTGTCATTTTTGTTTTTTAAAAAAACTTCCTATCAATATAAAGATTTTGTCCCACAGCCCAAGCATTAGAAAAGTTTTAATACAGTAAATGTTTATTTTTAAACTTAGTACACAATCATTCTTTGTCGTTAAGAATTTGATTGAGTATGTTTAGGAGGTTAAAATGACAATTGATCCTTATGAAATGAAGTATTTAATCAAAGTCCACTTTAAAGCGGAAGGAATCATCGAAAAACCAGATATAATCGGAGCGATCTTTGGACAAACTGAAGGTCTTCTCGGCGAAGAAATGAACCTGAGAGATCTCCAAAAATCTGCAAGAGTTGGAAGAATAGAAGTAGATATAGAAGAAAAAAAGGGAAAAACTGAAGGAGAGGTGACTTTACCCGCCTCATTGGATAAAGTTGAGGTATCCGTGCTCGCATCTTCTTTGGAGACAATCGATAGAGTTGGGCCGTGCAAGGCCCAATTTCACGTAACAAAAATCGAGGATGTGAGGGGAGCGCACAGGACTAAGATAATAAAGCGAGCGAAAGAACTCCTTTCTCAGACCATTGAAACAGGCGAAACAGAAAGTAAACGACTTATTGAATCTGTTAGGGATTCCATAAGAATGGAAGAGATCACTTATTTCGGTCAAGACCATTTACCGGCTGGTCCACACGTCAAAGATTCGGACGCAATAATTGTGGTCGAAGGAAGGAATGACGTTTTGAATCTGCTCAAACACGGCATTAGAAATGCGATAGCGGTTGAAGGAACAAATGTGCCTA